>JBJMPB010000660.1:0-2865 GCA_045803455.1 Gemmatimonadales bacterium
GGCGATCAGGGCGTAGGTATTGCCCACGATGCCCGCCACCAGCTTGGCTGCGGCAAGAGCCGCGTTCACCAGAATAGCGGCCTGCACCGCGCGTACGCCGCGATAGGTTTGGTCCGTGCTCATGCGCCTAATTCTATCCTCGATCTCTCTGCTGATCGGGCTCGGCTCTTTCCCGCTGGACAGCGGCGCCCAGACGCACCCGGCGCCGCTCAGGCTGGTGGCGGAAATCCCTGTCCCCGGTGGGGCCGGGCGGTTCGACTACCAGAGCCTGGATCCAAGCGACGGAAGACTGTACATCGCGCAGATGGGAGCCGGCCGGCTCCTGGTATTCGACACGAAAACCGATCGGGTGATCTCCAGCCTGCCCGGCTTCCCCCGGGTCACGGGGGTGCTGGCGGTGCCGCAGCTGCATCGGGTGTACACGTCGGCGGCTGGAAGGCATGAGCTGGTGGTGCTGGAGTCGCCCTCGCTGCGGGTGAGGAGCCGGATTCCCGACATCCGATTCCCCGATGGGATCGCCTACGCTGCGGCGGCGGGCAAGGTCTTCGTGTCCGATGAGGTTGGCGAGCGCGTCGTGGTGGTGGACGCTCGCGCGGACAGCGGAATCGGTGTCGTCGCCCTGGGCGGTGAGGCGGGAAATACCCAGTACGACTCGGTGGGGCATCCAATCTGGGTGGCGGTCCAGACCCGGAACCAGCTGGTGGCCATCGATCCCGGGTCGGACAGCATCGTGGGCCGCTACGATCTCGAGGGTGCCGATCATCCGCATGGATTGTTCATCGATGCGCCGCACCGGATCGCCTACGTTGCCTGCGAGGGGAACGCGAAACTGCTGGTGTTCGATCTGACTTCGCTGCGGCTGACGGGAACCTATTCGGTAGGAGATGAGCCGGACGTGCTGGCCTTCGATCCGGGACTACAGCGGCTGTACGTGGCGGCGGAGTCGGGCGTGGTCACCGTTTTCCAGCAACGGGACCGGGCCCTGCAGTCACTGGGCGAGTACCGGGCACGGGCAGCACACTCGGTGTCGGTAGATCCGGCGACCCATCGGGTGTATCTGCCGCTGGAGAACATCGGCGGGCGGCCCGTGCTCCGAATCCTCTCTCCCCTCTGAGATAGCTCAGGCTGCCAACTTCTCCTGAGCGCTCTCGTCCAGCGGCTTGACGGCCTGGGCTCGCTTCCGCTCCTGGTCCGCGGCGATCAGGCGCTGGGCCAGGAGGATCGACGCCTCCACGGTGGCGGCGGCTGGAAGTCCCGGGTAGGCCTGGTCGAGCGGGTTCTCGTTGTCCCTGCTGTCCATCGTTCGGTCTCCTGAGCGCACAGGTCAGCAACCAGCGTCGGACCTGCACCGCTCCAGACGTAAGTGAAACCACTCTCTACAACGAACTACCCCGTGAACGCCCCAAAGATTCCGCCGTATTCGAGTCTAGCCTCTCGCGCGGGAGGGGTAATGCATCGAGCGTGCCATCTTAAAAACGGTGAGCGGTGAGCGGTGAGCGGTGAGCGGGGTTGTCATTCTGAGCAACGCGAAGAATCCCTCAGATCACGCGGGGCCAGTAGAGATCCTTCGCTTCGCAGAGCCTGCCCAGAGGAGCGTCAGCGACGCGAAGGATGACAATCCGTGGTGACCTTGTGGTTGGTCGAGTACTAGGCGTGAGCCGTCGCCGGGCGATGGAATCCGGCGCCGGGGTGCGTTCCCCAGGAGCGCCTCAAGCAGTACCTTGGTTTATCCCTTATCGACGCGTGCCATGGCAGCGAAGCTCGCCCTGCGCCGAGGCATCACCGCCTTATACGGTCCCATTGTCGCCCTCCTGCTGGCGGGCTGCGAGGGCGGGACCATCATTGTGGTGGACAGCTGTTCCGGTGTCGCCGTGTTTGTAGGACCCCATCGGAGCGTCCTAAGAGTGGGCGATACGGTCAGGCTCGACGCCAATTTCGGTTCCCCGGAGTGCGTCCCCGCAGGTCTAACGACGGAGGAGTGGCGGTGGTCGAGCAGCAATATCTCCATCGCTCGGATCGACTCCTTGAGCGGACTGGCGGAGGGGGTCGCTCCCGGTGATGCCATCATTTATGTGCATCACGCGCGGAACAGCGAAGTGGTGAGCAGTGTCGGCCTGACCGTGGTCGAGAGCCACTGATCGAGTGGTCAGAGCCACCCCGGAACATCCTCCCTGGAGGCTCCATGCGTCTGCCGTTCCTGCTGCTTCCGGCACTCCTGGCCTGCGGCTGTTCGCCCCGGGCGGACCAAGTTTTCGTCGCGCCGGGCCTCGTGACCGGGAGTTCGGGAGCGCAGCCGGGCTACGCCATCAAGCTGGTGATCGACAAGGAGCTACCGTCGACAGTCGTGGGGGACGATGCCTCGCTCTGTCGCCTGACAGCGGAGCGCTTCGCCAGAGTTGATCCGGGCGATTGGCTGGCATGCGAATGGACCATCGCACCGGACACGACGGAAGCATAGCGCCAGGTACGCGGAGCCGTTCAGGCCCGAACGAGTCCCCCGCTGCGTGCGACAGGATTAGCTGCAACCTGTCGCATTTCCGACCGAACGGGGCCGATTTCCCACAAGAAGATTTTCGTGGTACCTTTCTTCTATCCCTTAACAACATCTCACCATGGCACCGAAGCTCTACGGCTCGGTTGTCGCCCTCCTGCTGGTGGACTGCGGTAGCGGGACCACCATCGACGACAGCTGCCTGGTTGACCTGGCGCCGATCAGCTCCCGGACTACGGTGCTGACGGTGGGCGATACGGTGAGCTTTATGGCCCATTTGGGACCGGCTCCAGCCAGGCGGAGGCCGGCCGTGTTTGATCTTGTCATTCTGAAGGCGCACCCGACGAAAATAGAACCCGTGTTCGTGGATGCCC
>JBJMPB010000234.1:0-8655 GCA_045803455.1 Gemmatimonadales bacterium
TGGAGCTGCGGCAGAATCAACAGATCTCCCTCGGGCGAGCACAGCTCGGCTGGAAAGTCCCGGGCCGGTTCGCGGTGAAAATCACCATGTTGTTTCAGAAATCGCTCGACCTGGTCGACATTCTCCTCCCGCTCGACTGAGCACGTCGAGTACACCAGCAAGCCGCCATGCTTCACTGTGGCGGCTGCGCTGTCGAGGAGCTCGGCCTGGAGATTCACAATGTGCCTCAGCGCCTTCGGCGAAATTCGCCACCGTGCATCGGGGTGGCGAGCAATGGTTCCGGTACCCGAGCAAGGCGCGTCAAGCAGAACGATGTCCAAGGGCCGTACCGGTGGTTGCCGGGCGTCGGCTACGATGACGTGCTCACGGCCGGTGCCGGCTCGCCGGACATTGTCCCTGAGCCGGCGGATTCGAAGACGACTGATGTCCCCGGAGACCACTCGGGCAGCCCGTCTGCCCAAGGCAATGGTCTTTCCTCCCGGAGCAGCGCAAGCATCGTATATGGCAGCCTCGGGCGGCGGATCCACGAATTGCACCAGCAATGCCTGAGCCGGATCCTGGATGACGAAGTTGCCTTCACGATATCCCGGCAGCTCAGCCGGACGGGTCCGGGCTACGATGAGGCCTGCGTCATAGGCGGCTGGCTCGAATTCCAGGCCCGCCCTGTTCCACGCGGCTGCCAGATCAATCAGAGATTGACGGGCAGGCTGGGCGACGAGCCGCGGACGGGAATTGTTCCATTGGAGCAGGGCTGCGGCTTGTTCCTGGCCGAAGGCATCTATCCATTTTCGGACCAGCCACAGCGGGTGGGAATATTCGCTGGCCACCCGCTCGGCGGCGTGCTGCGGCGTGGGGAGCACCTCTGGTCCTGCCTGGCTGAGCCGCCGCAGCACCGCGTTGACGAACCCGGCAGCTCGGGCTCCGCCACTCTGTTTGGCCAACTCGACGCTCGTGTCCACCGCGGCATGGGCCGGGACGCGCTCGAGCGTCGTGATCTGATAGGCTCCCAGCCGGAGGATATTCTGCAGCTCGGCCGCGACATGGGTCCAGTCCCGATTCACCAACCGAGCCAGCTGGGCATCAAGCGAGCTTCGTTGACGAAGCACCCCCGCCGCGAGTTCGTGAGCCAAACGGCGATCAGGCTCCGTCAGCTGATCTATCCCGACACTCAAGGCGGCCTCGAAGGGGAGGCCGTCCCGGACCTGCTCCAGAATCTCCAGTGCCGCCCGTCGCGGCCGGATACCGGCCGATTCGCCCATTGCACTCACCCGGGAGGGCAGCTGAGCTACTCCAGCATTCCCCGAGTGGGACTCGAGGGCATCGCGACTTCCCGGCGAGGCATGCGTCCGGCAAGAAATGCCAGGCGGCCGGCTTCGACGGCATATCGCATCGCGGTGGCCATGGAGACGGGGTCGTCCGCCTCGGCCAAGGCGGTGTTCATCAAAATGCCGTCCACTCCTTGCTCCATGGTCAGGCATGCATCGGAAGCCGTGCCCACCCCGGCGTCGACGATCACCGGCACCGAAAGCCGCCGCTTGATGGTCCTGATACCGTAAGGATTTAGAAGACCGAGACCGCTTCCGATGGGAGACGCGAGCGGCATGACCGCGGCGCAGCCGACGTCTTCCAGCCGAAGGGCGGTGATCAAGTCGTCATTGGTGTAGGCCAGCACCGCAAAGCCTTCCTTGGCCAGCGTGCGAGCAGCGCTGAGCAGCCCTTCGGTGTCGGGGAGCAGGGTCTCCCGATCACCAATGACCTCCAGCTTGATGAACTCGTTGAATCCGGCCTCCCGGGCCAGCCGGGCGTAGCGCACCGCCTCGTCCGCCGAGTAGCAGCCGGCAGTGTTGGCCAGGAGGAAGTATTCCTCCCCGGAGAGATGGTACAGCATCCCTTCTTCTTTGGTCCGGTCGAGGTCTACCCGGCGGACTGCTACCGTGACGATCTCGGCGCCGGACGCTTCAATAGCGCGGGCCATTACCCGGTTGTCCCGGTATTTGCCGGTGCCCACCATCAACCGAGAACGGAATGCGCGTCCGCCAATGGTGAGAGGAAGGTCGGTTCCGGCCGGGGCGGAGATCGTGCTGGTCATCTGAGGCATCCTTGGTTTCGCAGCGAAGCTGAAAGATAACCGGACACCTGGTCACCCTCCGCCGACGAAGTGCACCAGTTCCACACTGTCCCCAGGGCTGAGCGGAGTGGTGCTCAGGTTTGCTCGACGAACGATGGATCGGTTGAGCTCAACCACAACGGTTCGAGGGTCCAAGTCGAGGTGCTGCAGCAGGTCGGCCAGGCTGGAGGGACCCGGCACCCGGCGCCGTTCGCCGTTGAGGATGATGTCGATTCCGCTCATGGCTGATTGGCCCAGGGTTCCAGTAAGGCGAGTGTCGCAGCTGCCGGATCTGAAGCGTGCCATAGGGCGGCTATGGCAGCGACGCCATAGGCGCCGGCCGAATGCGCCTCCCAGGCCCGCTCGGGCGTAATTCCTCCAATCGCGATGACCGGCACTCCCAGACCGATGATCTGATCCAGCAATTCCAGCCCTGCCGCCGTTTGCCCGGGATGGGAAGCGGTGGGGTAGATGCTGCCAACCACAAGAAAATCGGTGCCTTCCTGGACTGCGATAGCGGCTTCCCCCCTGCTGTGAACCGATCGACCGATCCAGCCTTGAGCCAACACTCGTCGAGCATCGGCCGGGCTGATATCATCGTGGCCCAGCTGCACGCCCTGGGCGCCCAGGCCGGCGGCGATGTCGGGTCGTCCGCTTATCAGTACGGCCGCTTCAGGTGGGCGAGATAGCGCCTGCAGCCGGCGTGCGGCCGCAGTGAGAAAGGCCGCGCTCTCACCCCGGGCCCGGGCGTGCAAGGCAACCGCCGATCCCCCGGCAGCGATCGCCGCGGCCCGGATGCCCAAATCCGGATGGGAGAGCAGCTCGGCGTTGGTGTAGGCATGCACCCGAGCCAGTGGTCTCATTCCAGACGCTGGCCCGGAGACACCCCACGGCCTCGGACCCAGGCGTCTACCCGAAGCCGGCCCCGTCCGGCAGGCTGAACCTCCTGTACCGCAATGGCTCCTCGTCCGCCCGCCACCACCAGCCGTTCTCCCGCCGAGAGAACGGTTCCAGGCTCCCCGGTTCCAGGCACCTCCCGGGCGCCAAACAACTTCAGTGGACCCCCGTTCATCGAGGTCCACGCTCCCGGTGCCGGGTCGAAAGCCCGTACCTGGCGCACCAGCGTCGTGGCATCCAGTGTCCAGGACAGCCGAGCCATGTCCCGGTCGATTTTCGGAGCGAACGTGGCACGGGTGGGATCCTGTGCTTGAGGGCGAGCAAGCCCCGCGGCCATCAGCGACAAGGCTTCAATCAGCGCCGTGGCTCCGAGCTCGGCCAAACGGGCGGAAAGCGAGCCGGCGGTGTCATCGGCGTCAATCGGAGTGCTGACGCGGTGGAGCACGGGACCACTGTCCAGGCCCGCCTCCATCTGCATGATACTGACTCCGGTCTCGGTCTCTCCCTTCAGGATGGCGTGTTGCACCGGAGCTGCTCCCCGATACCGGGGAAGCAGCGAGGCGTGCACATTGATCATCCCTCGCGACGGTATGGCCAGGACCTCGGGCCGCAGAATGTGGCCATACGCGACCACGATACCGAGCTCAGGCTCCAGCCGGCGAAGACTGGCGATAAACACGTCACCGATCGGCCGAACCGGCTGTAGCATGGGAACGCCTTCAGATTCGGCGGCGACTTTCACGGGTGGGGGAATGAGCTGGGACCGGGAGCGTCCCTGAGGTTTGTCGGGTTGGGTGACGACGCCGGCAACGTCGAAGCGGCTCTGGAGCAGCGCATGGAGAGATGGCAGGGCAAACTCCGGCGTCCCAAAAAAGACGATCCGCATCAGTCCGACCGAGCAGATGCTCCGGTGACCTCCTTGGTAAATCCCGCGTCGTCCTTGTGCTCGCGCCGCCACTTGGCGAGCAGCATCTGCCGCCGAACCAGACTCAGGTGGTCGAGAAAGAGGATCCCATCCAGGTGGTCGATCTCATGCTGAATAGCCCTGGCCTTCAGCCCGACGGCTTCCTTCCGGTAGGGCTGTCCTTCGGCATCCAGCGCCTCGACCACCACCCGGTCCGGGCGGGTGACATCGGCATAGATGTCCGGAATCGACAGGCAGCCCTCCTCGGCCGATGCCCGTCCCTCTGTTGCGACGATACGGGGATTGACCATGACGAAACGGTCGTCGTCCACGTCCACGACCGCTACTCTGCGGGCAACCCCGACCTGGTTGGCCGCCAGCCCTATGCCCTTGGCGGCATCCATGGTCTCGAACATGTTGGCAATCAGGCGGTGTACGTCTTCATCTACCAACGGCACGACCTCGCTATGCTGCCGCAGTACCGGTGAGCCGAGGAGATGGAGTTGCAGCAGGCTCACGCGGCCGGACCTGCAACAGCCGCGCTGTTACCCACTCGCACGATTCTCGATCGCTCCACCACAACGGTCGCGGTGCCGCTCTCGACCGTCACCCGCACTTCCTTGAGACCATCCGCCTCGATCTCCTTGATCTCCCGAACCCGGCCAATGATCCCTCCGCTGGTCATTACCTCATCGCCCTTCTTGAGCTTGGTCAGCAGCTCGGCGTGCCGCTTCCGGGCTTGTCCCGACGGACGCAGGATCAGGAAATAGAACACCAGACCGATGGCTGCCATCTGGAGGACGAGGACGGAAAGGCCGCTGCCCGATCCGGTCTGTAACATCAGGTGTTCCTCCCAGCGTAGTAACGGCTGAGCCACTCGCGGCTCCACCGGTCGAAAGTACCGTCCAGGATATGGGCTCGGGCCTGTTCACCCAGCCGCACCAGAAAGCGGATGTTGTGGATCGAGATCAGGCGCAGGCCCAGGATGTCCTCGACCACAAACAGGTGCCGCAAGTATCCGCGCGGGTAAGTGGTGCAGGTCTCGCAATCGCAGGCAGGATCGAGCGGCTCCACTGACCCCTTGAGAGCCGCGCCCTTCACGTTGAGCCGGCCGGTTTCCAGCCAGGCGGTGCCATGCCGGCCGTTTCGAGTGGCCGCGACGCAGTCAAACAGGTCGATCCCTCGAGCGATTCCCTCCAGCAGATCCGGCGGGAATCCGACGCCCATAAGATAACGGGGTATTCCAACCGGCAGCGCGGGATGCAGCAGCTCCAGAACGCCATGGAGAACCGGCTTCGGCTCGCCCACCGAGAGGCCCCCGATCGCGACCCCGGTCCAGGGACCTCGCTCCAACGTGCCTTCCAGCGAGCGGAGCCGAAGCTCGTGGTGCACGCCGCCCTGGATGATGGGCCACAATGTCTGCGGGCCCGCTAACTCGTCATGCTTTGCCTTACACCGATCGAGCCAGCGCAAGGTCCTCTCCATGCCTTCGCACGCCAGGTCGAACGAGGCTTGCCCGGGAACCACGTGGTCGAATGCCATCGCCACATCGGCGCCGAGCTGCCACTGGATCTCCATGACCCTTTCAGGCGTGAGCATCCGGAGAGTCCCGTCGATGTGGCTCTGAAATTCGACGCCGTCCTCTTCGATGCGCCGAAGTCCTTCGAGTGAAAACACTTGAAATCCGCCCGAGTCGGTCAGCATCGGGCCGCTCCAGGTGGTGAAGCGGTGGAGTCCTCCCATGGAGTGCACCACGTCCTCGCCCGGACGCAGGTGCAGGTGATAGGTGTTGCCCAGGATGATCTGCGCTCCCGTCCGGCGCACATCGCCCGCACTCAGTCCGCGAACCACCGCGTGGGTGCCCACCGGCATGAAGGCCGGGGTTTTCACTGCGCCGTGGGGGAGAGTGAGAGTGCCTGCACGGGCAAAACCCTGGGTGGCCTCGAGACAGAACTCGAACATCAGCGAGCAGAAGCCAGAATTCGGTCGATCTGGCGCCTATGCACCAGATCGTGCGCTCCCATGAGCCGCAGGATGTGCCCTGCGCTTTCCGGCCCGCGTTCGCTGTGTATCCCAACGCGCTGGAGCTGATCGGGGGTCAGTCGGCTCCAGAGTCGCAGATTGGCGATTCGAAGCGAGCGGAGTTGATCGAGCGCCGCGGCGAGGAGCACCTGATCGTACTGAAATTCTGTGGCCCATCGGTCCTGGTCGTAGCCCTGCAGCCGCGGGGAATTCTCCGCCACCACCATCCGGATACGGTATCCCGCCACCAGGTCACTGTCGGCCAGATGCTGAACAACCTGAGCCACCGACCATTTGCCGGGCGCCTCCGGCTTTCGAAGGGCGGGCTCAGCGACGCCCGAAATCCGCGCCTCAAGCCAGGGCAGCAGTTCGGCCATCACTTCGAGCGGATCCCGGGGACCGAGAAGGTCCAACAAGGCTCTGACATAGCCGCCTGCCGCAGCCGAGGCATTCCCCGCCGGATTGGAAAAAGTCACCGAGAGCTCCGGGTCAGATGATCACCATGGCGTCGCCGTAGGAATAGAAGCGGTAGCGTTCCGCCACGGCATGACGGTACGCCGCCAGGATAAGCTCCCGGCCGGCAAAGGCAGATACCAACATGAGCAAGGTTGATCGAGGCAGATGAAAGTTGGTGATCAGCCGGTCCACCGCGCGGAAGGTATAGCCCGGCAGAATCATGAGATTCGTTTCGGCACACCCGGGCTGCAGCGTACCATCGGGCAGGGCCGCACTTTCGAGGGCCCGAACAACGGTGGTGCCCACCGCCCACACTCGGCCTCCCTGCGCCCTCACCTGACCGACTCGCTTGGCAAGCTGAGAGCCGATCTCATAGCGCTCGGGATGCATCTGGTGCCGCTCCGGGTCTTCGACCTCTACCGGCTTGAAGGTGCCGGGCCCAACCTGTAGGTCCAGGCCTTCAATCAGAACACCGGCCGAGCGGAGACTATGTAGCAGCGATGGTGTGAAATGGAGTCCGGCGGTGGGAGCGGCAACGCTTCCCTCCTCCTGCGCGTAGACCGTCTGATAGCGGACTTCATCTTCCTGATCTGCAACCCGCTCGATATACGGTGGAAGCGGCAAACGTCCGTAGCGGTTCATGGCTTCCTCCGCAGATAGCCCTAGAAAGCGCACCAGCCGGTTTCCATCGGCGAGTACTTCCACCGTCTCCACCAGTGCGTCCTGGCCGAGTTGTACCCGTTTGCCGGGCCGGAGGGCAGCGCCCGGTTTTCCCATCGCGATCCAGGTACCTGCCGGTCCCGGCTGAATCAGCAGTATTTCCGCTGGTGCGCCGGACGGCCGCGTGCCCAGCAGCCGAGCGTGCCGCACCCGGGTGGTATTGAGCACGAGCAGATCACCGGGCGAGATGAGTCGGGGGAGATCAGCAAACTGTGCGTCCTCGAGCGCAGTCTCGTTGCCGGCTGTGCGTCGCACCACCAGAAGCCGACTTCCACCCCGGTCGGATGATGGTTTCTGAGCTATCAGGTCGGTCGGAAGGTGGTAATCGAAATCGGAGGTCTGGAGCCGCTCAGCCGTCAAAGATGGTCGCTTGCACCGCGGGAGGCTTGAGCCCGAACCGACGATAGGCCAGCGCGGTTGCGCACCGGCCCCGAGGGGTGCGCTCGAGGAAGCCCTGCTGAATCAGATAGGGCTCGTAGACATCCTGCAGCGTACCAGCATCTTCGCCAACGGCCACCGCCACGGTCCCCAATCCCACAGGGCCACCGCCGAATTTCTCGATGATGGTGCTGAGAATCCGGGCGTCCATGTCGTCCAGCCCGAACTCATCAACGTTGAGCCGTGCGAGGGCCGAGGCGGCAACATTAGAGGTTATGCTGCCATCGGCTTTAACCTCGGCGTAATCCCTTACCCGGCGCAGCAGCCGGTTGGCGACCCGCGGGGTTCCCCGGCTTCGGCGGGCAATCTCGTCGGCTCCAGCCGGATCGATCGGCACGCCCAGAATTGCGGCTGAGCGGGTGACGATCTGGTGGAGCTCCTCTGGGGGGTAGAAGCTCAGCCGCTCGACGATCCCGAAGCGGGCTCGCATGGGCGGCGTCAGCAAGCCAAAGCGAGTCGTGGCCCCAATAAGGGTGAATTTCTCCAGCGTCATGGGAATAGTCTGGGCGTGGGGACCTTCGGCAATCCGGACGTCGATCCGGAAGTCCTCCATGGCGGCGTAGAGAAACTCTTCGAGCGCCGGCCGCAGACGGTGAATCTCGTCGATGAACAGCATGTCGCCCGCAGTGAGCGACGTGAGCAGACCAACCAGGTCGCCCGGCTTTTCGAGGACGGGGCCGGAGGTGGTGCGCAGTTGCACGCCCATCTCCCGGGCCATCAACATCGCCAGCGTGGTCTTCCCCAAGCCCGGAGGCCCGAAGAACAGGGTATGATCGAGGGTTTCCCGGCGCTTCCTCGCGGCATCGATGGCAATCTGGAGTGAGGCCTTCACCTGGCTCTGACCCACGAACTCATCCAGCCGTGAGGGCCTAAGGGCGGCGTCAGCGCTGCTTTCTTCGGGTATCGCCTCGGGGGTGGTTATCTGGAGTCTCGTCATGTCAAATCCTCAGTCCTCTAAGCGCGCCCGCCAACGAACCGGACGGCTGTCGAGCTCGACCACGTGTTCGGCGTGACAGGTGACGCATCGATCCGCGGTCTGGGTTGTACGGAGCGGAACCAGCTTCCGATTGGTTGCACCGCAGCGGGTGCAGATCCATTCGGCCGTCGTGGC
>JBJMPB010000039.1:0-3460 GCA_045803455.1 Gemmatimonadales bacterium
CCCCACATCCTTCCATTGCTCGATTCGGGAACGCTGGGATCTGTCGGCTCGCCCTACTATGTCATGCCCTATGTCCAGGGCGAGTCCCTTCGCGACCAGCTGGAACGCGAGCGCCAACTGCCGGTAGATCAGGCTCTGCAAATCACCGAAGACGTCGCGGCAGCGCTCGGGTATGCCCACGAACACGGCGTGGTGCATCGCGATATCAAACCCGAGAACATCCTGCTGTCCGGCGGCCAGGCGGTCGTGGCTGATTTCGGTATCGCGCGTGCCCTTTCCGCCGCGGGCGCCGAGCGGCTGACGGAAACCGGGCTCGCGCTCGGCACACCGCACTACATGAGTCCCGAACAGGCAGCCGGCGAACCTCGCGTAGACGGCCGGACGGACATCTATGCCCTCGGGTGCGTTCTGTACGAGATGCTCGCCGGAGAGCCGCCCTATACCGGGCCAACCGCCCAGGCGATCATCGCCAAGCGCATGCTGGAGCCGGTACCCCGGATTCGAACCGTCAGGGATAGCGTTCCTCAGGAGGTGGAGCGTGCCATCCTCCGGGCCCTGGCCAAGACGCCGGCCGACCGGTTCGGCACAGTGCACGAGTTCGCGAACGCTCTCTCCCCAACAACGGCCAGCACGCCGGTGTCTGCCTCAAGTGGAATGGGGCGTCGCTGGAAGGCGGCGGCGATGCTGGTCGCCGTTCTGGCCGCGGCCGGCCTCGTCCTTCATCTCTGGTCGGGGCAATCGAGAGCGGGCGTCAGTCCTTCAGCGTCACGCATCGCAGTCATGCCATTCACGCCGAGCGGATCCGATACCGGGCTTTCCCGGTTGGGGCGCGACCTCGTGTTTACGCTGAGCGCGGAGCTGGACGGCCTGGCCGCCATTCGTGTGGTGGATGCCCACACCGTGCTCGCCCATTCCAAACAGGACGGACTTTCCTCTCCCGCCGAAGAAGCGGCGCTGGCCCGTCAGTTCGGGGCGGGCAGCGTCGTGCATGGCAGTCTCGTGCGAGAAGGCGGCGATGTGCGCCTGGACTTCGTTCTGCGCTCGACCGACAGCAGCGCCACCCCTCTGGCTCGCGCGTCGGTCTCCGGCGCATCCGATTCGGTCGCTGCGCTCACCGATTCCGCGGTCCACGTTCTCCTGCGACAGATCTGGACTCGGGGATCTGCCCCTACTCCCAGCCTCGAGGCGGCACTCAAGACCCGCTCGGTTCCGGCCCTGCGCGCCTTCCTCGAAGGAGAACGACAGATCGTAGGCGGCCGGTGGGACAGCGCATCGGTTTCATACGGTCGCGCCAGGGAGGCCGATCCAGCCTTCTGGCTGGCCTATGCCCGGCAGGACTATGCCCTGCATTGGTCAGTAAAACCACCGCTGGAAATGCTGATCGACTCACTCCAGCGCCACCGGTTCGAGCTGCCGGAATCCGAGCGTCTTTTGGCCGAGGCGATCATGCTCTGGTCGCGCGATAGCGTTGCTGTTGCCCTCGACCGCGCCTACCAACTCACTGAGCGAGATCCCAGCTCGTGGTTCGGGTGGCTGAACTACGCCTACCAGGTGTTGCACAACGGCCCCCTGCTGGGCCGCTCCCGGGCCGAGGCCCGGGCTGGATTCCAGCGGGCGCTCGAGCTCAATCCGAACCTGATTCCGGTGCACGAACACCTGATGCTGCTGGCGCTGGAGGACAGAGACACGGCTGCGGCTGGCCGGGGCCTGCGGGAGCTCACGCGGCTCAATGCCGGCCCAACCCTCACTGCCGACGGCTACGGCAACAGAATGCTGCAGTTTCGCTTTCTCGCTGCAATTGAGCGGGGCGATAGCCTGCTCACTCGGGTTTTGGCCGACAGCATTGCCCAAGACCCCGAGCCGGAAGCTGTCCCGGATGGGAGCTTTTACGACGCGTATCGCCATGGCCTGCCGGCGGAGCAGATTGAGGTGAGCAGGAAGGTGGTCCGCTCAGGGGCACGGCCGGCTCGCCGAGCAACCCATGGTAGACTGCTGGCACTCTCGTGGGTACAGCGTGGAGCGTGGGATTCGGCGCTGGTTGCCATGGACCGTTTGGTGGCCAGCGAAACCGATTCGGCTGCGGCCCTCGAGTCGTATGGGCTGGCGGTCGTGGGGGCATGGCTCGGAGCCGTAGAGCAACGTGAAGCGGAGGTGCGGCGGCAGGCGGCGGTGACGCTGGCCGGAGCGAACGACCCGGGCCGCGCAGAACTGGCCTGGCTCGACGGCCTGGCCGCGGCGGGGCGGCGCGACCGGCGTGCGCTAGCCGCGTCACGTGCAGCACTTCGTGCGAGTGGAGATCCCAGCGCGGACGCCCTCGATCGCTCCCTCGCGGCCTTTGAGGCCGCGCTCACCGGAAACCCAAGGGCCGCCGGAAGGTCGATGGCGGACCTCGAATCCCGGGAGGCGGCGCTCTCCGCTCCGGATTTCGCGCGCCATCCCTACACCATAGGCGTTGATCGATTGGCTGCCGGCCGATGGCTGGCGGCTTCGGACGATTCCGAAAGGGCTCTTCGGCTGCTGACCTGGGTGGATGGCCCCTATTTCATTCATTCCAGTACGGTATACAGCCTGATGCTGACGGCTTTAGTCGACCTCGAGCGCGGCCGGATCGAGGAGAAGCAAGGACGTAGCGGTTCAGCCCTGAACCATTACCGCGAATTTCTTAGGCTCTATGACCGGCCAGTGATCGGCCATCGGGGACTGGTGGAGGAAGCCAGGACAGCCGTGGTCCGGTTAAGCGACCGACAGAATAGCGATAGCGCGGCTAGCCGATAATTCCGGGCGCATCCATCTTGGAAGACCCCATCTGAACTGGCCATCTTGCGAGATAACCTGGCAGGTATTCAAGCCGCTCTGGTGGATCGCTACCAGGTCGAGCGTGTGCTCGGCAGGGGCGGCATGGCGACGGTCTACCTCGCGCGTGATCTCCAAGACCAGCGCGTCATCGCACTCAAGGTCCTCCATCCCGAGCTCGGTCCGACCGTGGGCGCCGACCGCTTCAAGCGGGAGATCCGCGTGGCCGCGCAGTTGCAGCACCCCAACATTCTCGGAATCCTCGACTCGGGTGAGACGCCGGGCCCCCCCGAAGCGGGTGGTGGGCAGCTGTGGTTCACCATGCCCCTGGTCGAGGGTGAAAACGTGTATGAGCGGCTCCAACGCGAGCACCAGCTTCCGGTGGACGAGGCGCTCCGGATCGGCACCGCAGCGGCCGCCGCGCTCGCCTACGCCCACGAGCGGGGCGTAGTCCACCGCGACATCAAGCCCGACAACATCCTGCTCTCAGGCGATCAGGTATTGGTCGCCGACTTCGGCGTGGCCCGGGCGGTGAGCGAGGTAGCGGAGAAGCTCACCGCCACAGGCATGATCGTCGGAACCCCAACCTATATGAGCCCCGAACAGGCCAGCGGCGATAAGGCGATCGACGGGCGAAGTGATATCTTCGCGCTCGGCTGCGTGCTTT
>JBJMPB010000062.1:0-3123 GCA_045803455.1 Gemmatimonadales bacterium
CCGGTGCTCTGGTTGGCTGCGGACATGGACGGTTTGGCGCTGACGGTCATGAGGGCAATGTATGGGAAGAAGGAGCTTGGAGCTAGGAGCTTAATGCGCATCCACCGCCACCGCCCTGCCCCGCGGCTTGCGCAGCAGGAAGATGGCCGGGGAGACCGCGACGAACGTGAGCAGCAGCAGCATCCAGGCGTCGTTGTAGCTCAGCATCGACGCCTGCCGCATGGTCTGCTGATCCAGCAGCGCCAGGGCGCCGCGCCGCGCCGCCTCCGGATTGTAGCCGTGGCTCAGCAGATTCCCGGTCAGCATTCGGAGCCGCTCGTCAACCAGCGGATTTCCCGGATACACGTTGGCCAGCAGATCGACCCGGTGCATCTGAATGTGCACCGTGACGTAGTTGACCAGGATCGCTATGCCGAAGGATCCACCCAGCTGGCGGGAGAGGTTGATCAATCCCGAGGCCTGCTGCGCCTCACTCGGCTTGAGGCTGGCATAGGCTACGTTGTTGATCGGAGTGAACAGAAAACCGAGCCCCAGACCCCGTACGATCAGCGCCAGACGCACGTCCGACTCTCCAGCCGCCGTCGTGAGATGTCCCAGATCCCACATCGCGACCAGGAAGAGGACCACCCCGATGCCGATGAGCGCCCGGGGATCGACCAGCGGCTTGGCCCCATTGAGCATGAACCCGCACACCAGCGCGGTTACGGCGGTGGCGATGCCGCCTGGCATCAGGGCCAGCCCGGTCTCGGTTGGAGTGAAGTGCAATAGCGTCTGCGTGAACAGCGGGAAGATGAACACGCCACCGTAGAGCCCAAAGCCGAGCGCGATGAACAGGAAGATCGACGCCGCCAAGTCGCGGTTCTTCAGCACCCGAAAATTGACGATGGGATTGGGGTTTCGGGACGACAGCTCCCACCACAACATCGTGACCAGGCAGACCCCGGCCACCACGGAAAACCGCAGGATCCAGGCGTCGTCGAACCAGTCCTTCGTGTTTCCCTCCTCAAGTACCCACTGTAGCGACCCGATGCCGGCCGTCAGCAAGCCGATTCCAACCCAGTCCACTCTGCCCCGGTGCCGCTCCTGCCCGGGCGGATCCCGAAGGAACTGGCTAACCAGGAACGCCGACGCAATGCCGATCGGCACGTTGATGAAGAAGCACCAGCTCCAGGAGTAGTTGTCGGTGATCCAGCCCCCCAGCGTCGGCCCTAAGGTGGGCGCGACGATGATGCCCAGCAGGAAGATCGCCTGTACCAGACCCTGCTGCTCCCGGGGAAAGATCTGCCGGATGGTCGCCTGGGCCGTGGAGAGCAGAGCGGCTCCGCCGGCGCCCTGCAGGATGCGCCAGATCACCAACTCGGTCAGGGAGCTGGATGTCCCGCAGAAGAACGAGGCCAGGATGAAGACGACGATCGAGATCGTGAGGTAGCGCTGCCGCCCGATTCGCTCGGTGAAAAACGCCGTCATCGGCAGCACGACGACATTGGAAAGGATGTAGCCCGTACTTACCCAGCTGATCTCCTGCTGGGTGGCTCCCAGGTTACCCGCCATCTGGGGCAGTGCCACGTTGATGATGGTGGTATCCAGCACCTCCATGATGGCCGCGGTGATCAGCCCCAGCATGATCCACCAGCGATGGCGGCTGACATAGTCCGCCGCCTCTTCGGCAGCGGTCAGCCGGCGGGGCGGTTCGCGGGCAGGAGGTGCACTGGGAGTGGCGTTGGCGGTCATGGAGGTGCAATAACGCGGAGCTTATTGCGAAAGGACGTCGCTGCCGATCAGCCCGAGAACGAGCCGGGCGGCCGACTCGAGCGAGATGGTCCCGGTGTTGATCTGAACGTCATAGCTGCAGGGCTCATTCATGTCGGTCTTATAGTAGCGCTGGAGATAGTGCTCCCGGTCGGCGTCGCGGCGGCGGACATCGGCTGCAACCCGCTGGGCCGGCGCGCCGGTCCGCCGGGCCACCCGCTGAACTCGTAGATCGAAGGGGGCGACTACCCGAACTCGCAGTACATCGGGTCGACCGCGAAACAGACAATTGCCGCCGTGTCCCACGATGATGGCCGGGGGATTCTTCGCCGCCTCCAGCAGGACCTCGCGGGCCGCGGCGGCGACGCAGTCCGGATCGGTGGTCCAGGGGCTGGAGTGCACCCGCGATTCCGGCGCGGTCACCGTCGCCACGGCCGCCAGCCGTTCCAGGAAGCTGGGCGCGTGCTCGTCCATCGCGACCACGTCGCCCTCGTCGCAGCTCAGCCGGGCCGCGAGACGGCGCACCAGCTCGTGATCGATCACCAGCCAGCCCAGTTTCTCTCCCAGCAGCACGCCGAGCTCACTGCCGCCGGCGCCGTACTCGCGCGAGATGGTGAGCAATCTGGTCGGCTCCCGCCGGGCATTCCTCATGCTTCAATATGAATGCCGGCCCGAGCCATTGCCAACGTGATCTACTGGATCGGGCCGGCGCTCCCCATCACATTGACGTTGACCGGACTGAAAATCTTTTCCTCAGCCGCATCGTCGTGGCCGTAGCTGACCTGCAGCGTACCGCTACCGACGTTCGGAGCCGTCACATCGAACTGAAAGTGATGGTCGGCCAGACGAGTGGCGGTAGCCAGCGAGGTAGGACTGAAGGTGAGGCGGCCAAAGTGCTCCGCTTCGACATCGTCGAGATCGTCTCCCGCGGAGTTGAAGAACTTGATCTGCACCCGCGACGTCTGGCCGGCGGTGAGAACGTATGGCGAGGTCTGGGGGACGTCGTTCACGATGAGGTTGTAGGTCGCCGGAGTATGGTTCTCCACCGGTGCAGTCTCATCACTACCGCAGGCGGCTGCCAGCAGCAGAACACCTAGAAAAGAGATTCGGGATACCGGCAACAAAGCGGGATGAGACATCGGTCATTCTCCTATTCGTGGTCGGCAAAGCGGAGCGCGGCCCGCAGGGTGCGCGGCGCTCCAGGATTGATGAAGCCGGAGGAGCGAATCTCCGGATACTTGGCGCTGAAGATGTTCTGCAGCTCCAGATCGAGAACGGCGCCGAGCGGCGGCAGATGAAGCGAGGCTCCGACGTCCAGCACGGCATAGGACTGAGTCTTGGTGCCCGGCTCACCGATCGGGGTATACGGACCGG
>JBJMPB010000091.1:0-3581 GCA_045803455.1 Gemmatimonadales bacterium
GAGCGCTGATCGCGAGTCCGCTGTCTCAGCTTCTGCTGGACCACTATAAGTCTGCTACCTCCGTAGGTGTCGCGGAAACGTTCGTGACCCTGGGCACGATCTATCTCGTCGCAATGCTCTCGGGTGCTTTCCTATTCCGGGTCCCGGCGCCGGGGTGGCGCCCGACGGGGTGGCTGCCTCCGACTCCCAATGCCCGGGCACTCATCACCCACCGTCAAGTTCACGTGGACGACGCAATCAAGACGGTTCCCTTCTATCTGCTCTGGGCGGTGCTGTTCCTGAACGTGACCGCGGGCATCGGCATTCTGGAGCAGGCCTCGCCCATGATCCAGGAGATGTTCAAGGGCCGGGTCAGGGCGGATGCCGCCGCCGGGTTTGTGGGATTACTCAGCCTGTTCAACATGGCGGGAAGGTTCGGCTGGTCCTCACTATCCGACCGCATCGGCCGGAAGGCGACGTATGCCGTGTTCCTTTCACTGGGACCTATTCTGTACCTCACTCTTCCCTACGCGGGACGTATCGGCAGCGTGGCGCTCTTCGTGTCGGCCGCAGTGTTGATCCTGACGATGTACGGTGGGGGGTTCGCCACCATTCCCGCTTACCTGTCGGACATCTTCGGCACTCAATACGTGGGCGCCATTCACGGCCGTCTGCTGACCGCGTGGTCCGCTGCCGGAGTGGCCGGCCCGGTTCTGGTCAACTACATCCGGGAGTATCAGATCGAGCACGGGACTCCGGCCGCGCAGGCCTACAACATCACGATGTATCTGATGGCGGGCCTCCTGGTGATCGGGTTTCTCTGCAATCTGGGGGTGCGACCGGTTCCCGATCGCTACTACATGGCAGACGATCAGCCGGCCGACCGAGCGATGGCCCGCTCGCGTTAGTGTTGCATAGATACACATCGCTCTGAATAACTCGTGTGGCGACGGGTGTTGCAGTTCACTTCGCGGGAGATCAAATGAGTCCAGTTCACCAGAGTGAATCCGGGTCGGACCAGCGACGTTTGGGGGTAGTACTGGTCGCCTGGCTCCTGGTCTCGGTACCGCTGATCTGGGGAGTATGGCAAACGATCAAGAAAGCGTCGGCTTTGTTTCGCTGATGCAACCTTTTGCATCTCATCGGGTTGCATGATTATTCCACACTGAAGCCCTTCCCTTTGCCGATTTCAGGACTTGACGCCAGAAGCGACCTCGTCAGATTGTAACCCGGTAAATACTTACAGCCCCTGAACTAATCGGCGCCCCGGCGTTGGGCACCTCCCCCTTCGCGGCCCTGGCGCCGCAGTCATGATCAACGCAATAGAGACTTCTGATTACTACCGAGCCAGGCCCATCGGACATGAAGTGGGCCTCGGCCTGCCGCTTGGCGGCATGGCCACGTCTTTGACCCTGCCCCCGAGGAGAGTGTGCCCATGAGGACCAGATCCGGTTGGTGGATGACCCCCGTTCTCCTGGCCATGGCGGCGCCGGTTGCCGCACAAGGCACCGGAGACTGGACCACGTATGGGGGCAACGATTGGAATCAGCGGTACTCGAAACTGAAAGCCATCACCTCGGCCAACGTGTCGAAACTGGTTCCCCGGATGGTTTTTCAGACCGGTATCGCCAAGCTCGGGTCGTTCGAGAACACGCCCATTGTTGCCAATGGTGTCATGTATGTGACAACCCCGTATAACACGGCGATGGCGTACGATCTCAACACCCGGAAGGAGCTCTGGCGCTACGAGCACAAGCTGGGCACTACGATCTACTGCTGCGGCCCGAACAACCGCGGATTCGGCATCCACGGCGGCGCCCACCTCTATATGGGCACCCTGGACGCTCACTTGGTGGCGCTCAACGCGAAAGACGGCAAGGTCCTCTGGGACAAGGAAGTGGCCGATCCAGCTGCGGGATACAGCATCACCCACGCGCCGCTCATCATTGGCGACAACGTGATCGTGGGCGTGTCGGGAGGCGAGTACGGCATTCGCGGCCATGTCACCGCGTACAATGCCATGACCGGCGATCAGGTGTGGCGCTGGTACTCGATTCCAGCTCCCAAAGGCGACCCGACGTTCGACGAGAAGGCGCCTAACGGCTGGTGGGGCACCTGGGCACCCAAGGCCGAGGACGCCGATCTGCATCGTGATATCTCAAAGGAGAAGGCAGACAGTGGGAAATATGCCGATGCCTGGAAAGTTGGCGGCGGCGGCGTCTGGACCACTCCCGCGTACGACAAGGACCTGAACCTGATCTTCGCCTCAGTGGGCAACCCGTCACCCGACCTCGACGGCAGCGTCCGGCCCGGCGACAATCTCTACACCGACGCGGTGGTTGCGATCGACGCCACCAGCGGCAAGACCAAGTGGTACTACCAGACCGTTCCGCACGACGTCTGGGACCTGGATGCTACTTCGCCGCCGCTCGTCACCACCCTGGGCGGCAAAAAGGTCGTGGTGCATGCCGGGAAGACTGCCTGGGTCTACGTCCTCGACGCGGCCACCGGGAAGCTGATCCGCAAGACCGAGAATTTTACTCCGCAAGAGAACATGTTCGCGCTGCCGACGGAAAAAGGGACTCGGATGCTGCCTGGCGCCAACGGCGGCTCGGAATGGTCTCCGATGTCGGTTGATCCCACAACTGGCTATGGCTTCGTAGCTGGCCTACACCAGCCGATGAACTACATCACGCACAACGCTCCGCTGGAGAAGGGCAAGCTCTGGCTCGGCTCCGCCTTTGTGGCCATTCCGGGTGAGGAGCAGTACGGCCTCTTCTCCGCGGTGAACCTCAAGACCGGCAAGATTGCCTGGCAGAACAAGGTTCCGCAGCCGATGATGGGCGGCTCCCTGGCCACCGCCGGCGGGCTCACCTTCACCGGCGAAGGCAACGGCAACTTCAACGCCTACGACTCCAGAAGCGGGAAGCTCCTCTGGCAATTCAATGCCGGCGCGGGATGCAACTCGGCTCCAATGACGTTCATGCACAAGGGTGAGCAGTTCATTGGGGTGGCGTGCGGCGGAAACTTCCAGATCAGCTATCCGTTGGGCGACGCGGTGTTCATCTTCGGGCTCCCCGGCAAGTCACCTATCGCCGGAACGCCTCAGGCCGGAGAGAGCCCGGATAAGGGGCGGGCGCCTATGATGAAGAAAGAGTCGGGCGCAGACACCAGCGGCACGAACAAGAACCAGTGAGCAACTCGCGCCGGCAGCGAGGTCTCCTCGGGAGACCTCCTGCCGACCGTTTTTTGAGATGATGACTGTCGGCCAATGGGGGTGGATGGTCTTGCTTGCGGGATCCATCGCGGCCGATAGCCGGCTTGGGCTGGACCCGGGGCCTGAGTGGCTCAACGTCAACGGCAATGACTGGCAAAAGATGGCGCCGAAGACGCGGCTCGCCTACATCGAGGGATTTCTGGCAGGAGCGGCCTTGGGCCAGGCCGCTCAACGAGCTCGGGACACTGCAGGGGTCCGAACCGAGCTCGAAGCGTTACGCCGAAGTGGTGGCCTGCGTTTTCCCTTCGGCGCCAATGTGTACGAGAGTCGGGTGAATGATTACTACTGGTGGAAGAACCACCTTCCCCTGCCCACGTGGTATGCT
>JBJMPB010000135.1:0-3934 GCA_045803455.1 Gemmatimonadales bacterium
CTGGTCGTGGACGGGGCCTATGAATATACCGCGGCCGATCTCGCCGCGTGGAACGCCGAGGGTCCGGGCTCCACATTCAAACGGTATTATGCCCCGTATGAGGCCCTGGCGCGCCGCTATGGCTTGCCGCTCGAGGCGAAGCCCTGGTGCTACGATATCGCGGAGACCCAGCACTGGTTGGGGTATGTGCCGCGCTATAGCCTGCGGCAGGCGCTCGAGGAGTTGCTCCGCTATGGCCCTGCCGGCCCACCCGGGCCGTCTGGGCACGGGGCCCCCCTGCCGGGGTAGCGCGAGCCAAGGTATGCTCGTTGGCCATCGCAGCTGCGCAACCTGTGGCATAGCAACGTGCTTGGGCCGACGGACATGCACCAGCTCCGCACTGAATTGAAGGCCAAGGGCGTGAAGGTCGAGGACGAAGTCCGGCCGGCGTGGGGGGCGTAGGGCTATCGCCAGCAGTGCAAACTGTGGGACCCGGAAGGGAACAAAATCGAGCTGAGGTGTTACACGACACCCAGTTACACGAACCAAGGAGGTCATGCCATGGCACTGACCCTGGCCGAGGCACATCGGATGATTCAGGCCGCTATAGCCAAGGCGGAAGAACTTCATGTCAAGGTAAGCGTGGCCGTGTGCGACGCTGGGGGGAATCTCCTGGCTTTTAACCGTATGGAAGGGGCCAGTGCCGTGAGCGCGACGGTTGCCCAAGGGAAGGCAGCGGCCTCAGCCGGTTTTGGACGGCCCAGTGGCACGTTGGCGGCGGACTCTCCCGTGATCCAGTCCATCATCGCCACCCTGGGGGGGCGCATGCTGCCGGCCCAGGGGGCCGTGCCGATTGACAAGAATGGCGAACTGGTAGGGGCTATCGGCGGCAGTGGCGCGACGGCTCAACAGGATGAGGCGTGTGCCCAAGCTGGCGGGGCCGCGCTCTAAACCAATCCACAGGAGATTCGGATACTCGACTCCCGGAACACGCCGGGACGCGAGCTTGCGAGCTGGTCTACGTGTGCCAATCCTGTATGGACCGCTCTAGAGGCTTCAAAACGGCGACGCGGAGCGTACGGGGCAAAGCCCATGAGCCAGAGGAGGGAGTGACGTGACGACATACGCAGTGGTGGGAAAACCCGTGACCCGAGAAGATGGCCCCGAGAAGGTCTGGGGATGGACGTGCTACGCGGGGGGGGGGGGGGTGCCCGGGATGCTCTGGGGGAAGGTGCTGCGCAGCCCATTTCCCCACGCCCGCATCGTCCACATCGACACCTCAGGCGCGTCGAAGTTGCCCGGCGTCCATGCCGTGCTCACCGGCCGTGATCTGGCCGGCATGTTGGTAGGCCGGACGTTGCGCGATACGCCCTTGCTGGCCCAGGAGAAGGTGCGGTTTGTGGGCGAGAAAGTGGCGGCGGTTGCGGCGGACGATGTGGACACGGCCGAAGAGGCCCTCACCCTGATCGAGGTGGAGTATGAAGAGCTGCCCGCCATCTTCGACCCGGTGCAGGCGATGCAGCCCGAGGCGCCGGTCGTCCACGACGGCGCCCCGCTCTACGAGGGCCCAGCCGGACCGGTCCAGCCCCGTGGCAATATCAGTCACCATCACACGTGGTCCGGCGGCGATGTCGAGCAAGGGTTCCGCGACTCGGACCTGCTCTTTGAGCACACCTTCACCACCCCCTGGGTGCACCAGGGCTACATGGAGCCCTACGCGTGCCTCGTGGCCATCGATGCGGCGGGCCGCATCCAGGTGTGGGCGAACAACAAGCAGCCGTTTCGCCTGCGGTGGCAACTGGCCAGTGCGCTGGGAGTGCCTGAGGACCGCATCCGGGTCAACCCCTGTGCGATTGGGGGCGACTTTGGCGGCAAAGCCGGCGCCATGGACGTGCCGCTCGCCTATGCGCTGGCCCAGCGGGTCGGCCGGCCGGTGAAGATGATCATGAACTACGTCGAGGAACTCATGGCGGGCAACCCCAGGCATCCCGCGGTCATCACCATCAAGACCGGGGTGAAACAGGATGGCCAGCTGTGGGCCCGGCACACCCGGGTGGTCTACAACGGGGGCGCCTACGGGGGGTTTCGAGGCGCGCTGACGCTGAGCGGTGGCCGCCAGGCCGGTGGCGGCCCCTATCGCATCCCTCATTTTCGGATCGACACCTCCATGATGTACACCAACACCATCCCGTGCGGGTCCTATCGGGCCCCGGGCGAGCCCCAGGCGGTGTTTGCCGTGGAGTCGCACACCGATATGATTGCCCGGGCGATGGGAATCGATCCGTATGCGTTCCGTCTCAAGAATGTCGTGCAGGAGGGCGAGGTCTCTGGCACCGGCCAGTTTTTCCGTCACGTGCGGGGTGAGGAGACGTTGAGGAGAGCGGCCGAGGCAGCCGGCTGGGAGACCCCCAAGCCCGGACCGGGTTTTGGCCGGGGCATCGCCCTGGGACAGCGGCCGCAAGGACGGGCCGTCTCCATTGCCAGAGTCGCGGTAGACGAACATGGCCACGCCACCCTCTCGTCGTCCGTGCCCGATACTGGGGTGGGCTTCTATTCGGTTGGGCGGCAGGTGGTCGCAGAAGACCTGGGTCTCGCCGCGGAGGCGGTGGGCATGACCCGTCTGGACACGGACGCGGTCCCCTTTGAAACGGGTGCGGGCGCCGGCACCAGTGTGGGGGCGGCCCATGCCGCGCTGGGAGCGGTCCAGGACGTGCGGCACCAGCTCGCCCATCTGGCGGCGGAGTTCTACGTCTGGCCGCAGGAACGCATCGTGTTTCGGCAAGGCCGCGTCTTTGTGGAAGACGCCCCGGAGCGCGGTGTCGCCTTCCACGAGTTGGCGGCGCGCGCTGTCGCCACTCTCGGACATCCCGTCGTCGGGGAGATGACCACCACGGCGGAGGAGCCGGAGGTGACGGCCTATTGTGCGCAGGTGGCCGAGGTGGAGGTCGACCCGGACACCGGGCAGGTCACGGTGCACCGGATCGTCACAGCCCATGACGTGGGCACCATCATCAATCCGCTGGACCATCAGGGCCAGATCGACGGCGCGGTCATGCAGGGACTAGGGTATGCCCTGATGGAAGGGCTGCAAGCGGAAGAGGGGCGCATCTCCACCCTCAGTCTGGGTGAGGCAAAGATCCCGACGATGCAGGACATCCCCACCCTGATCACGGTGCTGGTGGAGTCCCCAGGCGGCGAGGGCCCCTTTCAGGGCAAAGCGATCGGCGAAAATCCCATTTCACCGGTGGCCCCAGCCATTGCCAACGCCGTCTATGACGCGGTGGGAGTGCGCATCCAGGATTTGCCCATCACGGCAGAAAAGGTGCTCGTCGCGAGTAATCGATAGCGCGTTGTATGAGGAGGTTAGGGAGCGAAGGAACCATTATGGAAGGTTCTGATAAACCTACTGTATGTCTCGGCGTAACTTCCGTGTTGGGGTAGTGTTCTAAAAGTGGAAGCGCGGCCACCATCAGCTTGAGGGCCGGTCGCTCTTGCAGACTCAACTTCTCGGCCAGGTAGCGCGGGTTGACATGGAATAACTCTCGATCGCTGGCCCGTACGAGAAAGGCCCCAAACTGGCTCAGCACCGCCCGGGCGACCGCGTAGCGTTCCAGTTGGGCGGTGGCCGCCTGCACCCTCGGGCGCGGCGGAAACAAGTGGCGAGTGAACCATCGCAACATTGTCGTCTCCTGGCTTGCGGCTGACACACTGCATGGGGTTACGGCGCACACGTGTGGGGCACTATAAGGGTATCACCGAGAATCGTCCGTAACAGTATGCTAAGGATGAACAAGAGACGAAACTCACCTGCCTAACCTTTACAGTGCCCCCTGCTCCATCTCCGTCCGCAAATCCGTCCGATCCAAATGCACGCACTTGTAGGTCGTCTCCATCCGCCGATGCCCTAAGACTTCTTTTAATTGGTTAATTTTTAGGCCATTATGAATTTGATGGG
>JBJMPB010000177.1:0-3201 GCA_045803455.1 Gemmatimonadales bacterium
AGGAGGTTCTGGGGCTTGATGTCGCGGTGCACGATGCCCGCCTCGTGCGCCACCTCCAGCGCGCGACAAACCTGCTTGCCGATGGTGAGCGCCGCGGCGGCATCGAGTCGCCCTGCTTCCTTGATCAGCGACGCGACGGTCGTGCCCCGGACGTATTCCATAGTGATGTAGTAGATCCCGTCGGCCTCGCCCAGGTCGAAGGTGCGCACCACGTTTCGATGGGTGATCCGCCGGGCCAGCCGGAGCTCCTGCTTGAAGCGCTCCAGCAGGGTGGGATCGAGTTGGCCAACGTCGGACCGAATTGCCTTGATCGCCAAGGTCTCGCCCACCTGCCGGTCGAATGCGCGGTAGACAACGCCCATTCCACCGGCGCCGAGCGACTCCTGGATCTCGTAGCGCCCGGCGAAGAGGCGGCCCGTGGCGAGGAGTCCCTGACCATCCCGCCTGCCCTCGCTCACCACCTCGGTTGCGCCGGCGCCGGTCCGGAGATACTGAACCAGACGGTCCTTTTCCCGCAGCTCCTCCACCATCGTTCCGAACGCGTGCGCCAGGTCGCCGATTTCATCCCTGGTGCCGACATCGATCGGCCCGGCGTACTCGCCTTGGGTGACCTTGCGAGTTGCGGCGACCAGGCGCTGGACCGGGCGGACGATGTGCCGCGCGGCGAGAAAGGAGAACCCTACCGCAAGGAGCAGCCCAATGAGGAAGGCCCAGCGGATGGTCCGGCGGAGCTGCTGATAGGCGGCGAGGTCGGCGTCTCGGGAGTGGAGTCCCAGGTATCCGCCGACCGGAACGCTGTCGGCGGTAGTGAGGGAGCCTACAGTGCCCTCGTAGTCGGTATCGTCCAGGGTGAGGTGGATGCGCGAGTCCGACAGGCCGGCCGTCCCCATGCGGAGGCCGCGAAGGGCTTCGCTGAGTGCCCGGCCGCTGGATTGGTTCGCCGTGACGGTCGAGGCCGCGATCTGGGGAGTTCCCAGGGTATCGACCGAGAAGAACACGATCTCCGAGTTGGTGTTCCGCCGGAGCCGGGCGGCGAAGCTACTGTCGATCCTGAGCGCGGCCGAGACCACCGCCATCGGGGTCGCCGACCCGGGGCTCGACACCGGGATCGCCACCGCCTGGTACAACTGGTCGCCCGCCTCACCTGGCTCGACCCACAGTCCCGATGTGGTCTTCCCCTCCAACGCCCGGCCGATCAGGGCGCCGCGGGAGAAGTCCTGGTCGAACAGATCGCGCTCCGCGGTCCAGGCGCGAAGCACCCCGCTGGGATCGGTGATCAGCACCCAATCGGCGCCGGTCTGACTCCGTAACTCGTCGGCCTGGTCGAGGAGGTCGGCTCGGTTGCCGGTTCTCACCGACTCACCAATCCGGGACACGTAGACCGGCACCTGCACCAGCGCGGCGGTGAGCTGGCTCAGGGTCTGGCTCCGGCCTGCCAGGGCGTCGTGGATCGTAGCCTGGGTCGCCCGTAGAGCCTGGAGGGCGGCGGACTCGGCGGCGCGGTCGGCCTGGCGCTTGGTGATGAGCAGGGCGATACCGAGCACGGCGGTAACCACCAGGGCAGTGCCGAGAAAGATCCTGGTGCCGAGTGGAAGTCTCACCTCAGTACCGCCGTCCCTGCTGGGGATACGGCCGGCCGAACTTGTTGAGGTGCGGCTTGAACTGGTAACCCCGGGCGTCGAGCTGAAGCTCGAGCTTCGGCAGGCCCGCGGCCGGCATCTCGACCGGGCGAGAGAGAACCGGCGCCCGCTCGTGCCAGGCGTGGAGGGTGTACCGTCCCGGCGGCACCGCCGAGATGGTGAACGATCCGTCGCTGGCTGGCTGGGCGTACCAGGGATTGTCCCGAACCACCACCAGGGCACTCATCTGCGAGTGCACGTTGCAGTAGACCCGCACAATGCCGGCCCGTCCGAAGGTGACCGCAGGCGTCTCGCCCCGGCCATAGAGGCCGAGGTCGAAAGGATTCTCCTCGGAGAGGGAGAAGACGTTGTGATTGAAGGGATCGTGGTTGGGAAAGCTGATGCTGGAGCCGACCGGCACCACGAGTACGTGAGGAGAGAATTGCTTCTCTGCAGTGGTGATCTCCGCGCGCACCGGCGGCGCTGGAACCGGCTTGTCCGCCGTCAGCCAGACGACTGCCTGCCCAACATCCTCGGCCTGCTTGTCGGACTTGTCGAGGAGGGTGAGGTGGCCGGTTAGAGTCGCGAGGGAGTCGGGAGTCGGGAGTCGGGAGTCGGGAAGCGTCGAGATAATCGAGAAGGCTCCTGCCACGCTCAGGACGGAGCGAAGGGACAAAACGCGACTTATCTTGGCTCGCATGCCGGAACGGTACCGTCGACTCCTGAGAGCGTCAACGCGAGGGAGTCAGGGGTCGAGAGTCGGGAGACAGGAGCCAGAAGTCGCAGCGAGCGGCAGTCTAAGGAAAAGCCGATGGCGAAAGTATTTCCTGTGGGACGGGGCCGCTGGCCGAGTGGGCTGGGGGCGGCACTTGCGGCAGCTGCTGTGCTCACCCAGCCCATCCTGGCGCAGGAGCCCAAGCTCGAAGCCAGCGTGCACGGGCTGATCCTGATGAATGGGTTCTACACCAGCGATGATATGAACAACAGCGACGTGCCGCAGTTCGCGCTCCCGGCGGGAGAGCCGGCGCGGACCACGACCAGTGCCACCGTCCGGCAGTCGCGAGTGACGGTGGCCGGCGTGGCCCAGGATTTCACCGGCGGCACGCTGACCGGTGAGCTGGACGTGGATTTCTTCGGCGGGCAGCAGCCCTCGACCGGCGGGCGCACGTTTCCCTTGATTCGAATCCGCCGAGCATTCGCCGAGCTGAACTGGGCTCGGTTCGCGGTTCTGGTAGGACAGGAGTCGCCTCCCATCGCCCAGGTAAGCCCGTCATCCATCGCGAGCATCGGCTTTCCTCTGTTCGCCGGGGCCGGCAACCTGTGGCTCTGGATCCCGCAGATCCGGCTCAGCGCCGATCTCGCGCCGATGGGCAACGTTCGTTTCGGTATCGAGGCCGCGGCCCTGGCCCCGACCTCAGGCGAGCCGCAGCAGACCTTCCTCACCCAACCCGACGCCGCAGAGCGGAGCGGCCGGCCCTACCTCCAGGGCAGAGTCCGCGCCCGCTGGGGCGATGGCGACCGGCTGGGCGAGATCAGCTTCGGCGGGCACTATGGCTGGCTGGAGGACAGCACCGGCGGGCGG
>JBJMPB010000200.1:0-2638 GCA_045803455.1 Gemmatimonadales bacterium
AGGCTCTGTGCCAGCTCCGCGTTGCTGAGTACCCGGTCCGGCACATAGATCGCAACGCCGGTGATCGCGGCTCGGCGCGGCTCGGAGTGCGATTCTACCATGCCCGAATCTCTGCGTGACCGCGAACCGGCCGCAAGCGTCTTATATTTCCGCGATGCCTTTCGTTACTCGCCGGAGCACCATTACCGCCAACGTCGGCGGCGTCTTGATTGGATCCGCTCACCCGATCGTAATCCAATCGATGACCAACACGGATACTGCCGATGTGCCCGCCACGGCGGGCCAGATTGCCGAGCTCGCGCGGGCCGGAAGCGAGCTGGTTCGAGTCACGGTCAACAATGAGGCTTCGGCCCAGGCGGTGCCAGCGGTGGTGGACGCACTGGCGCGGATGGATGTGAGCGTTCCCATCGTCGGAGACTTTCACTACAACGGCCATCTGCTCCTCACCAGGTATCCGGAATGCGCCCGGGCTCTGGCCAAGTATCGGATCAATCCCGGAAACGTGGGAGGGAAGCGGCGGGACGAGAACTTCCGGTCCATTGTTGAGGTTGCGCTGGCACACGACAAACCGGTGCGGATTGGGGTGAATTGGGGCTCACTTGACCAGACGCTGCTCACCACAATGATGGACGCCAACGCGCGCCAGCCGGCGCCACAGGACACCCGGCTCGTAGTCCTGGAGGCAATGGTGGAAAGCGCCCTCCAGTCGGCGGCGCTCGCGGAGGCCACGGGTCTGGGACACGACCGCATTGTGCTCAGCGCCAAAGTGTCGGGGGTGCAGGATCTGGTCGATGTCTATCGCATGCTCGCGGCACGATGCGACTTTCCGCTGCATCTCGGATTGACCGAGGCCGGGCTCGGCGCCAAGGGGATCATTGCCAGCACCGCCGGCCTGAGCATTCTCCTCCAGGAAGGCATCGGCGACACCATCCGGGTGTCGTTGACACCCGAGCCAGGAGGAGACCGCAGCGAGGAGGTCCGCGTCGCGCAGCAGATCCTGCAATCGCTCGGACTCCGCAGCTTCAATCCGCAGGTCACCGCCTGTCCCGGCTGCGGCCGGACCACGAGCACCTTCTTTCAGCAGATGGCGCAGGACATTCAGGACTATCTGCGGGTGAAGATGCCGGTTTGGCGGAGCGAGCATCCCGGTGTGGAGGAGATGAAGGTCGCCGTCATGGGTTGTGTGGTGAATGGCCCCGGAGAATCGAAGCACGCCAATATCGGGATCTCGCTCCCGGGCACCTTCGAGGAGCCCAAGGCCCCGGTCTACGTGGATGGCCGTCTCCTGGTGACGCTGCGCGGCGACGACATCGTGGCCGAGTTTCTGGGGATTCTCGAGGAGTATGTCTCCTCCCGGTATGGCCTTGGAGCCGCGGAGCGGGTCTGATCGGTCTCGAGGCAACTCTCCGGGATCAGCCGCTGGCTGCAAGTCTCGCCCTGTTCGTCGCCGGCCTGGCCACCAGTCTTACTCCCTGCGTGTACCCAATGATTCCCATTACCGCCGGTATCCTGGGCGGGGCGGGTGCAACTGGACGCTCGCGCGGGCGCACTCTCGTGCTCACGCTGGTGTACGTCCTGGGCTTGGCTCTGGTGTATTCGATGCTCGGCCTGCTGGCTGGCCTCTCCGGCACCCTGTTCGGCAGCGTCAGCTCGAGTCCCTGGGCTCTCCTGATCATGGCCAACCTGCTCCTGGTGTTTGGCCTGGGCCTGTTGGACGTCTTTAACTTCGGCGTCCCCAGCCGAGTTGCCGCGTGGGCCGGCCGCATTGGCGGCAATTCGGTAGCCGGCGTCTTCGCGCTGGGCGCAACATCGGGGCTGGTGGCTGCCCCTTGCGGCGCTCCCGCATTCGCCGCGGTTCTCACATTCGTCAGTACCAGCGGAAGCGCCTGGTTGGGGTTTCTCTATCTCTTCGTATTCTCTCTGGGCCTGACCGCTCTCCTTGTTGCGGTAGGTATTTTCAGCGGAGTCGTTGCCGCGTTGCCCCGGGTGGGCGCCTGGACCCTGACTGTCAAGCGGGTGGGCGGCATATTGCTGGTGGGAATGGCGGAATACTATTTCGTAAGAGCGGGGACTGTACTATGAAGATGCTGTTGCACGCCGGAGTCATGGCTCTACTCCTGGTGGGAGTCGGCCGGCTCGCTGCACAGGAGTCGGGTATCCCGGTTGGAAGCAAAGCGCCGGCAGTCAAGGTGAATGATCTCGAGGGAACGCCGGTGGACCTCGCCCAGTATATCGGAAAGCAGCCAGTGCTGCTCGAGTTCTGGGCCACCTGGTGTGAGCAGTGCGAGGCGCTCCAGCCGCAGCTCGACCGGATCCAGAAGGAGATGGGCAGCCAGATCAACGTGGTCGCCGTGGCGGTCGGCGTCTCGCAGACCCCACGCCGCGTGAAGCTCCACGTCCAGGGCCACAACCCTGGGTACCCGTACGTCTTCGACAACCGGGGCGACGCGGTCCGCAAGTACGACGCGGCGACCACCTCGGTGGTGATGCTGCTCGACAAGAACGGGAAGGTCGTCTACGCCAACGTCGGCCCCGAGCAGGACCTGCTCGCCGCCGTGAAGAAAGTGCTGGGGGCCGCGACGCAGGAGTAGCGGCAGCTCGGCCTTCCCAGAAAAGCAGAAGGGCCCGGCGCTTAGCG
>JBJMPB010000262.1:0-2991 GCA_045803455.1 Gemmatimonadales bacterium
GCAGGAACTACGGCGACCGCGCGTTCAGGCTCATCCTTACCGCTGCCGCGCTGCTTATTCCGATTCTCCTGTGCTTCCTGGTCTACGAGCTCTGGAGCGGAGCCCAGCCGGCTGTCGCGCGGTTCGGCTTTGACTTCATCACCTCGAGCACCTGGGACCCGGTGGCGGAAGAGTTCGGCGCGTTCCCGCTGATTTTCGGGACACTGCTTTCCTCGCTGATCGCTCTCCTGATAGCGGTGCCGCTTTCGCTTGGCGTCGCGATCTATCTGACGGAGTTCGCGCCCCGCGTGGTCCGCCAGCCGGTCGCCTTTCTCATCGGATTGCTCGCCGCCATCCCCAGCGTGGTGTACGGGCTCTGGGGGATCTTCGTGCTGGTGCCAGCGCTCCGGACCACCGCGTTTCCTCTGCTGCGGAAGACCTTTGGATTTCTCCCGCTGTTCGAGGGCCCAATCTACGGGCCGTCGATGCTCGCAGCCGGAATCATCCTGGCCATCATGGTGATGCCGTATGTGATGTCGGTGTCCCGGGAAGTGCTGCTGGCTGTTCCGAACAGCCAGCGGGAAGCGGCACTGGCACTCGGCGCCACCCGCTGGGAAGCGGTTACCAGCGCAGTGGTCCCCTACGCCCGCTCCGGCTTGATCGGCGCCATCATCCTGGGACTGGGCCGAGCCCTGGGTGAGACCATGGCGGTGACCATGGTGATCGGCAACCGGCACGAGATCGCCGCCTCCCTGTTTGCCCCGGGCTACACCATGGCCGCGGCGATTGCCAACGAGTTCTCCGAGGCGGTGGGCGATCTCCATCTTTCGGCGCTGGCCTACGTGGCTTTTGTGCTTTTTGTGGTAACTGTGCTGGTCAATGCCGGGGCCCGGCTCCTGATCTGGCGAGTGGCCCGCGGCTCGGGCGCGGGGAGCAGCGCGTTGTGAGGCGGGGCCAGTCGTGAACCGGCGCGTGCTCCGGCGAGCCCTCAGCAACTTCATGGTCGGGCTGATGATCGGCGCCGTCATAGTCGCGCTCATCCCGCTGTTCTTCATCCTGCTGAATCTGGTACTGAAGGGAGCAGGCAGTCTCTCGCTCGATTTCTTCACCCGGACTCCGGCTCCGGCCGGTGAGACGGGAGGCGGCGTGGTGCATGCCCTGGTGGGAACCCTGCTGATCGTGGGCACGGCCAGTCTGATCGGCTTGCCCATCGGAGTGGGAGCCGGGATCTACTGCGCTGAGTATCCCACCAGCCGACTCACCTGGGTCAGCCGCTTCGTCGCGGACGTGTTGAATGGAACGCCTTCCATTGTGGTCGGCGTCTTCGCCTGGGCCTGGATCGTTGCCCGGCAGAAGCACTTCTCCGGGCTGGCCGGCGGTGTGGCGCTCTCGCTGCTGATGATTCCCATGGTGCTCCGGACCACCGAGGAGATGATCAAGCTGGTGCCCAACTCTCTGCGTGAGGCTGCGCTGGCGTTGGGATATCCCCGCTGGCGCACCAGTCTTTCGGTGGTAGTGCGCACCACACTGCCGGGAATCATGACCGGCGCCCTTCTGGCCATCGCCCGTATTGCCGGCGAGACCGCCCCGCTTCTGTTCACCGCGCTGGGCAGCCAGTACCTGAGCTATGACCTGAACCAGCCGATGGCCGCGCTGCCGCTTACGGTGTTCAACTACGCCACTGGCCCCTACGAAGAGTGGCACCAGTACGCCTGGGCCGCCGCTCTGGTGCTGATTCTGGTGGTCCTGCTACTGAGCCTGGGAGCCCGCCTTGCCATACGCCGCTTCAGCCTCAATGGCTGAGCTCACATTGAGCCGCGCCGCCCCGCCCCGCCCGGAGCAGGAGATGGCCCGGCAGCCTCGCATCGTGACCGACAAGCTCTCGGCCATGTACAGCAAGTTCACGGCCGTGAAGTCGGTATCACTCAGCTTTGCGCCTAACCGGGTCCACGCCCTGATCGGGCCCTCCGGGTGCGGCAAGTCGACTTTTCTCCGAGCCCTGAACCGGATGCACGAGCTGTCGGACCACGGCTGGATCACCGGCCGGGTGCTGCTCGACGGAGCCGACATTTATGCGCCGAGAGTTAACGTCATGCAGCTGCGGCGCCGGGTGGGCATGGTTTTCCAACGCCCCACTCCATTTCCCACCATGTCGATCTATGACAATGCGGCGGCGGGCCTAAGGGTAGATGGAAGGATGAGCCGGTCCGAGCTGAATGCTCGGGTGGAGCAGGCGCTGCGGCAGGCCGCTCTGTGGGATGAGGTGAAGGACCGGCTCAAGACCAGTGCGATGGCGCTCTCCGGCGGTCAGCAGCAGCGGCTCTGCCTGGCTCGGACCATCGCGCCGTCTCCCGACGTGGTCCTGCTGGACGAGCCCACCGCGTCACTGGACCCGCAGGGCACCCAGCGGATCGAGGAGCTGCTCTTCGAGCTCAAGCGAGACTTCACCATCATCATCGTGACCCACAACATGCAGCAGGCGGCCCGGGTCTCCGACACAACGACCTTCTTCTACCTGGGCAGCATGATCGAGACCGGCCCGTCCCGCCAGATTTTCACCGCACCCCGGCAGGATCGGACCGAGGCCTATATCACCGGGAGATTTGGATGAGCGCGGTGACGATCCAACGCGAGAACGAGGGAGCGATGGAACGGGAGAACGAGGGAACGCTGTTACCGGCTCGCTTTCCGACGTTCCGTCATACCGAGGTTCCGCCCTCAGGATCTGCTATCGAGGTTCGCAACTTTGATTTTTTCTACGGTCAGCGGCAGGCACTGAGCGGCCTGAATTTTTCCATTCCCCGGAAGGCGGTCACAGCCATCATTGGGCCGTCCGGCTGCGGCAAGTCCACCTTTCTCCGCTCGATTAATCGGCTGAACGACCTGATTCCGGGAGTTCGGCATCGGGGAGACATCCAGGTGGAGGGCATGTCGGTATTCGGTCCGGGAACCGATCTCGTCTCTTTGCGGCAGCGGGTCGGTATGGTCTTTCAGCGCCCCAATCCATTTCCC
>JBJMPB010000280.1:0-3279 GCA_045803455.1 Gemmatimonadales bacterium
CGACTGACCATAGCCCGGCGCAACACCCCTCGGTACACCCCGGCATGACTTTTGACTGAACCCTCGCTCGCGATTACCTTTCGTGATGCGCGTCCTGGGTGTCATTCCGGCTCGTCTCGGCTCAACTCGCCTCCCCGATAAACCGCTCCAGTTGCTGGCAGGTGAGCCACTCATCACCCGGGTCATCGAACGCGCGCTGGAGCACCGGCTGGTGGACCGTCTGGTTCTGGCAACGGATTCAGCCAGGGTGGCGGAGGCGGTGAAAATACCCGAGGTGCAGGTGGTGATGACCGATCCCTCGCATTCAAGCGGGACCGATCGGGTGGCGGAAGTGGCTGGGAGGCAGGAGTTCGGCGAGTTCGAGGTGGTGGTGAACATTCAGGGAGACGAACCGTTTCTCTCCCGCGAGGCCCTGGCCGGATCGATCGGGCGAGTGAGAGGGGGAGAAGACATCGGGACCGCGGCGGCACCCCTCGCCTCAGGGCTTGCCTCGGATCCGAGCCGGGTCAAAGTGGTGTTCGATGCTCGGGGGAGGGCTTTGTATTTCTCACGCGCGGTCATTCCACACCGGCGCGACAGAGGGCAGCAAAGCGACGGCTTGTATTGGCAGCACGTGGGGATCTATGCCTTTAGTCGCCACGCTATCACCCGGTGGCCGTCGCTTCCGCCGAGTCCGGCTGAACAAGCCGAACAGCTGGAGCAGTTGCGGGCCCTGCACCATGGGTTGAGCATCGGAGTGGCACAACTGGAAGAGCTGGCGTTCCCCGGGGTAGACACTCCGGAGGACCTTCGACGAGCAGAAGCTCACTGGCACGCTTATCAAGGGCAGGTCTAATGACCACAAGTCCGAACTCGACAAAGTACATCTTCGTGACCGGCGGCGTTGTGTCCTCACTGGGAAAGGGCATCGCCGCCGCCTCTTTAGGGCGCCTGTTGGTAGAGCGCGGGCTCAGCGTCACGATGCAGAAGTTCGATCCCTATATCAACGTGGATCCCGGCACCATGTCGCCCTTCCAGCACGGCGAGGTGTTCGTGACCGACGACGGGGCCGAGACCGATCTTGACCTGGGCCACTATGAGCGCTTCATCGACCGGTCGCTCTCCCGCCAGAACAATGTGACTACCGGCTGGATTTATCAGACGGTGATCAACAAGGAACGGCGGGGCGAATATCTCGGCTCGACGGTGCAGGTGATACCCCACATTACCGACGAGATCAAGAATGCCATTCGGCGGACCGCGCCGGGCCACGATGTGGTCATCACGGAAATCGGCGGCACCGTAGGAGACATCGAATCGCTTCCGTTCCTCGAGGCCATCCGGCAGTTCCGCCAGGAAGTCGGGCGGGACAATGCGCTGTTCATTCACCTGACCCTGGTGCCCTACATCGCGGCGGCCGGGGAGCTCAAGACCAAGCCCACCCAGCACTCCGTTCGCGACTTGATGGAGATCGGAATCCAGCCCGATATCCTGATCTGCCGTAGCGAGCAGCCGATTGCGGTGGACATCAAACGCAAAATCGCGCTCTTCTGCAACGTGGACTTCGGCTGCGTGATCGAGAGCCCGGACGTCAAATCCATTTACGAGATTCCCCTGCGATTCCTGGAGCAGGGACTCGACCGCGAGGTCTGCCAACGCCTCCGGCTGGAAACCCGGGAGCCCGATCTCCAGGGCTGGAGATCGATGAGTGAGCGCATTCTCCGGCCCAACAAACGAGTCCGGATCGCAGTGGTGGGGAAGTACACCGACCTGCGCGATGCCTACAAATCGGTGCAGGAGGCGCTGATTCATGGCGGCATTCCGAATGACGCCAAGGTGGATGTCGAATGGATTGCCAGCGATCAGTTCACCGATCAACCGGCCGCGGCCCGGCTGCTCAGCGGGTACGACGGACTCCTGATTCCGGGCGGCTTCGGTGAACGAGGAATCGGCGGTATGGTGGAGGCTATTCGGTGGGCCCGGGAAAACGATCTGCCCTTCTTCGGGATATGCCTCGGTCTTCAAGTGGCCATCATCGAGTTTGCTCGCAACGTCTGCCGGCTACCCGACACCAACAGCACTGAATTCGAGCCTAACTGTGAGACACCAGTCATCTCCCTGATGCACTCGCAGCGGGATGTATCGGACCTGGGCGGAACCATGCGATTGGGGGCCTACGCGGCACGGCTGCGTCCCGGATCCAGAGCAGCCCAGGCCTATGGCTCGACCGAGATCAGCGAGCGCCACCGGCATCGGTGGGAGGTGAGCAACGCCTACCGCGACGTGCTGGCCGAATTCGGTCTCCGACTTTCCGGCCAATCGCCGGACGGCGGGTTGGTAGAGGTCATCGAGCTTCCCGATCACGCTTGGTTCATTGGCTGCCAGTTCCATCCCGAGCTGAAATCACGGCCGACTCGCCCCCACCCGCTCTTCGCCGGCTTCATCGCGGCGGCGCTTCGCCGTCGGGAAACCGCACCGGCCCGAGCCGCGGCGGAGGAACTGGCACGGAGCACTCGCTAGGTGGCGTGGTCGTTCAGCCGGACACCCTTCCTCATTGCTGGGCCCTGTGTTATCGAGCCGGGAGATGTGCTCTTGCGAGTGGCGGAGGTGCTCGCCGGCCTGGAGCGCGATCTCGGGATTCCCGTTTGCCTGAAGGCGAGTTTCGATAAGGCAAACCGTTCTCGTCTCAGTGCGAGTCGCGGTCCCGGGTTGCAGGAAGGGCTGCGGGAGCTCGAGCGTGCCCGTACCGAGAGTGGCCTCCCCGTTCTCACCGATATCCACGAGTCGGAGCAGGCGATTCCTGTGGCCCAGGTTGCCGATGCACTACAGATCCCGGCGTTTCTCTGTCGCCAGACCGACCTGCTGATCGCCGCGGGCCGCGCCGGAAAACCGGTCAACGTGAAGAAAGGGCAGTGGCTCGATCCTGAAGCCATGCGCGGAGCAGTGGAGAAGGTGCGGGGTGCCGGGGCTCCGGAAGTGGCGGTGACGGAACGCGGCACCTTCTTCGGATACGGTGACCTGGTGGTGGACATGCGGAACTTCAGCCGCCTCCGTTCCGCCACCGGGGCGCCGGTGATCTTCGATGCCACCCACTCGGTGCAGCAGCCGGGACAGGGGGACGCCGGCTCCAGTGGAGGCCAGCGGGAATTCATCCCCCCGCTCCTGGCAGCCGCCGCGGCAGCCGGAGCCGACGGCTTCTTCCTCGAGACCCATCCGGATCCCGCCACAGCTCTCAGTGATTCCGCCACCCAATGGCCGCTCGACCGAATAGTGGATCTGGTAGGACAGACTCTCGATATA
>JBJMPB010000300.1:0-3091 GCA_045803455.1 Gemmatimonadales bacterium
GTTGACCGTGTTCTTCAGCTCCAGGATCTCCCCCTTCACGTCCACGGTGATCTTCCGCGACAGGTCGCCGGCGGCGACGGCCTTCGTCACGTCGGCGATGTTCCGCACCTGGCTGGTCAGGTTGCCGGCCATGAAGTTCACGGAGTCCGTCAGGTCCTTCCAGGTGCCGGCCACGCCCTTCACGTCGGCCTGCCCGCCCAGCTTGCCCTCGGTCCCCACCTCGCGGGCCACGCGGGTGACCTCGGACGCGAAGGAGCTGAGCTGGTCCACCATGGTGTTGATCGTGTTCTTGAGCTCCAGAATCTCACCTTTCACGTCTACGGTGATCTTCTTCGACAGGTCGCCGTTGGCAACGGCGGTGGTCACGTCGGCGATGTTCCGGACCTGGCCGGTCAGGTTCCCGGCCATCGAGTTCACGTTGTCGGTCAGGTCTTTCCAGGTCCCGCCGATACCACGGACCTGGGCCTGCCCGCCCAGCTTGCCCTCGGTACCGACCTCGCGGGCCACGCGGGTGACCTCGGAGGCAAACGAGCTCAGCTGGTCCACCATGGTGTTGATGGTGTTCTTGAGCTCCAGGATCTCACCTTGTACGTCCACCGTGATCTTCTTCGACAGGTCGCCGTTGGCCACCGCGGTCGTCACGTCGGCGATGTTCCGGACCTGAGCCGTCAGGTTGCCGGCCATCCAGTTGACGTTGTCGGTCAGGTCCTTCCAGGTGCCGCCCACGCCGGCCACCTCGGCCTGGCCGCCGAGCTTGCCTTCGGTACCGACTTCGCGCGCCACGCGGGTGACCTCGGAGGCGAACGAGCTCAGCTGGTCCACCATCGTGTTGATGGTGTTCTTGAGCTCGAGAATTTCGCCCTGCACGTCTACCGTGATCTTCTTGTTCAGCTCGCCGCGGGCCACCGCGGTGGTGACTTCGGCGATGTTACGCACCTGGGCCGTCAGGTTGCCGGCCATACTGTTCACGTTGTCCGTCAGATCCTTCCAGGTACCGGCCACACCCTTCACCTGCGCCTGTCCGCCCAGCTTGCCTTCGGTGCCCACTTCGCGGGCAACGCGGGTCACCTCGGAGGCGAACGAGTTGAGCTGGTCCACCATCGTGTTGATGGTGTTCTTGAGCTCCAGGATTTCGCCCTTTACGTCCACCGTGATCTTCTTCGACAGGTCGCCGTTGGCCACCGCTGTGGTGACGTCGGCGATGTTTCTGACCTGCGCCGTCAGGTTGCCGGCCATGCTGTTGACGCTGTCGGTCAGGTCCTTCCAGGTCCCGCCCACGCCCCGCACATACGCCTGACCGCCCAGCTTGCCTTAGGTCCCGACTTCACGAGCCTCGCGCGTCACTTCGGAGGCAAAGGAATTCAGCTGGTCCACCATCGTATTGATGGTGTTCTTAAGCTCGAGAATCTCCCCTTTGACGTCGACGGTGATCTTCTTGGACAGGTCGCCATTGGCGACGGCGGTGGTGACCTGGGCGATGTTGCGGACCTGCGCCGTCAAATTGCCGGCCATGCTGTTCACGTTGTCGGTCAGGTCCTTCCAGGTGCCACCAACGCCTTTCACTCTGGCCTGGCCGCCCAGCTTGCCCTCGGTTCCGACTTCGCGAGCCACCCGGGTGACCTCGGAGGCAAACGAGCTGAGCTGGTCCACCATCGAGTTCACCGTCTTGCCGATCCGGAGGAACTCGCCCATCAGCGGCCGGCCTTCGATGTCGAGGGACATCGACTGCGACAGGTCTCCCCGGGCCACTGCTCCGATGACACGGGCCACTTCGCTGGTGGGCTGAACCAGATCGCCGATCAGCGTGTTGACCGAGTTGACTGAGGCCGCCCAGGCTCCGGCGGCCCCATGCAGGTGTGCCCGCTGGGTGATCTTCCCCTCCTTACCGACCGCCTGGCTCACCCGCTCGAATTCGCGGGCGGTTTCCCGGTTGAGATCGATGATGTCGTTCAGGGCGTCGGAAATCTTTCCGGCGACACCCACCTGAGAGACCGGCATCTTGAGCGAGAAGTCGCCCTTGCGAACGGCGGTAAGCACCGCAAGGAGCTGATCGGTATCCAGGACATCGGAACCGGCTTGGACCGCAACGCGGCCGTTGGACCGGCGCTTGGACTTACGTCCGTTGCCGGTCGTGCGACCGTTCACGGTCGACTGTTCAGTCGGCATGGAAACTCCTGAAGGGCCTGATTCTGAAGCAGGGGATTGGCAAAGTTGTGTAAGCTCCGCGAGCGGCGGCTGTGAGGCAGGTCACATGCGTTGAAAGAATGCGTAGCCGGCGGTTGGCGCTTGACTTAATGCCGGCAGTGAACACACTTCAGACTGACTCTCAAGATAAACGGCGAGCGGAGAGTTGGTACCCGGCCCTCCGCTCCGGCTTCTAGCCCGGCCCCGATGCTGCCAGATCCGCTCCGCATACTCATTCTGGAAGACGTGCCGATGGACGCGGAGCTCGTGGAATACGAGCTCGAGCGGGCCCGGGTTCCCTTCGTCTCCCGGCGGGTGGACACCCGGAACAACTTCCTCCAGGAGCTGGACGGTTTTCAGCCTCACGTGATTCTGTCGGACTATACCCTTCCTCAGTTCGACGGAATGAGCGCGCTCTCGCTGGCCCGGGAGCGGGCCCCCAGCATTCCGTTCCTGATAGTCACCGGATCGGTGAACGAAGAGACTGCCGTCGGCTGCATGAAGGCTGGAGCGACCGATTACCTGCTGAAGAGCAATCTGGCGCGAATCGCTCCTGCCATCGAAGCAGCGCTGGAGCGCGAGCGCGCGCGCGCGGAAAAGATCAGAGCCGAGTCGGCGCTGTCCGCCAGCGAGCGAAGATTCCGCTCCCTGGTGCAGAACTCCTCGGACCTGGTGACTATCGTCGCCCCCAACGGCTCGATCCTCTATGCCAGCGATTCGGCCGAGCGGATCGTGGGCTACTCCCCCGCGTCGCTGGTCGGCACCACCCTCATGGACTACCTCGCGCCGGACGATGCGGAGCAGATGCGGGCCTTGCTGCAGAACGGCGACAGCACACTCAGCGGGACGGTACCAGTCGAATTCAGCCTGCGCCGAAGTGACGGCACCCCGGTGTGGCTCGAGGCGG
>JBJMPB010000342.1:0-5483 GCA_045803455.1 Gemmatimonadales bacterium
CGACTATTACCCTCAGGTGCACGTCACGGCGGTCACCTCGCGGCGAGATCCGATCTATCCGGCCACGCTGGTAGGCCGTCCTCCGATGGAGGATTACTACCTGGGTCATGCCACCGAGCGCATCTTCCTGCCCCTGCTCAAGCTCACGATCCCGGAGATCGTGGACTACCACATGCCTGCAGCCGGGATCTTTCACAACCTGGTGTTCGTCTCGATCGACAAGCAATATCCCGGTCAGGCCTACAAGGTGATGAATGCGTTGTGGGGGCAGGGTCTGATGTCGCTGGCCAAGGTTCTGGTGATCGTGGACAAGGAGGTGAACGTGCAGAACCCCGACGAGGCCTGGTGGATCGCGCTCAACAACATCGATCCGGAACGCGACGTCCGGTTCACCATGGGACCCATCGACGTGCTCGACCATTCCAGCCGAGCCTTCACTTACGGCAGCAAGATGGGCATAGACGCCACTCGCAAGTGGAAGGAAGAGGGCTTCGAGCGCGAGTGGCCCCAGCTGATCACTATGGATCCTGAAACCAAGCGGCGGGTGGATGAGATGTGGGACAAGCTGGGGATTCGGCTAGAAGGTATGAAGGGTAAACAGTAAGCGGTGAACGGGAGAGGCCAATGATCGAACAGATCCACCAGAGGGCTACATGAGCGACCCGTTCACCGTTCACCGTTCACCGTTAACGCCCCGTGAGGGCCAAACCTTCCGCGGCGAGTCGCTGCTGACCCGGTATGTCAACTTCGTCAAGCTCCCTCACACGGTCTTTGCGCTTCCCTTTGCGCTGCTGGGTGTGCTCGCGGCGTCGCGGGTAGCTCCGGTCACCGGGCGAACCGTTGTTCTGGTGGTGCTGGCTTTCTCCGCCGCACGCTGGGCGGCTATGGGCTTCAACCGGATAGCCGACCGCAGCTTCGACGCCCGGAACCCCAGGACCGCCAACCGCGAGCTGCCCCGGGGAGCTCTCTCACTGGCTCAGGCGTGGGGCTCCGTGATTACGGCGTCGCTGCTCTTCTTCCTCGCTGCTGGGTTGCTCAACCCGATCTGTTTGTGGCTGAGTCCCCTGGCGCTAGCCTGGATTCTGCTCTACAGCATGTCCAAGCGATTCACCTGGTGGCCTCACCTCTGGCTCGGCGTGAGCCTGGCGATCGCGCCGGTGGGTGGATACCTCGCGGTCACCGGGCGGTGGAGTCACCCGACGTGGCTCCTCTTTGCCGTTACCCTGGCCGTAGCCACGTGGGTGGCGGGCTTCGACATCTTCTACGCTCTGCCCGATGCGGCGTTCGATGCCGGTCAGGGGCTCAGAAGCGCAGTCGTGCGCCTGGGTGATTCGCGGGCAATTCTGCTGGCAAAACTGCTCCATGGCATCACCATTCCTGCGCTGGCGCTCTTTGGCTACGGGGCGGGGTTTGGGGCCTGGTACTTTGCCGGATTGATCGTCGCCACGGTAATTCTGGCCTACGAACATCATCTCGTGCGGCCGGGAGACCTGTCCCGGCTGAATGCCGCGTTCTTCACCATGAATGGTGTGATGTCGCTGGTGGTGTTCGGGTTTGCTCTCATCGACCGGATCACGTGACCACGCCGCTTCCGCTGGTGCTGGCGCTTACGGGCGCCTCAGGCGCTCCCTATGGCGTGCGCCTGCTCGAGATTCTGGCCCGGAACCATATCCCCGTCTGGCTGATCACCTCTGAGCATGGGATGCGGCTGCTCCAGGAAGAATGCGGGATCGGGTCACTGGAGGCGCTGCGTCAGGCAACGGGAGGTGACTGGTCGTCAGTGGTGAATTACCCTGACGGCGATCGCGGAGCTCTCCCTGCATCCGGCTCGCGGCGGACAGCGGGTATGGTCGTCTGCCCCTGTTCCATGGGCACGTTGGCTGCCGTGGCCGGCGGGACCAGCCGCTCGCTGGTCGAGCGCGCCGCGGACGTGACGCTCAAGGAGCGGCGCAAGCTGATTCTGGTCACCCGGGAGGCTCCGCTCTCCGTGGTACATCTCCGGAACATGTTGTTGGTGGCCGAGGCGGGCGCGGTGGTTCTACCGGCGTCGCCCGGCTTCTATCATCGGCCCACCGAGATCACCCAGCTGGTAGATTTCGTGGTGCAGCGTATCATCGATCAGGTCGGGCTCGATCTGGAGGTTGCGCCACGATGGGGAGGTGCCGCAAAGTGAAGAGGAACCCGGACAGCTTCCGGCGCCTGCTCTCGGGCGCCGTTCTCATTTGGACATCGTGGATCAGCGCGTGTGGCGGCTCCGATCAGGAGATATCCGGACCAACTCCACCACCACCACCACCGGAGACTCCGGTTGACGCGGGGCAGGCGCCGGTGGCCGGCTGTACCGACGGGTCGCTAGCACACGGCGCCCTGTACCGGATCTGTTTTCCGGACCAGTGGAACGGCGACCTGGTTCTGTTTGCCCATGGCTATGTCGCCCCCCAGGAGGAGCTCGCCATTCCCGAGGAGGTGGCAGGAGGGCAGTCCATTTCGTCGCTGGTGACTGGGTTGGGCTTTGCCTACGCCACCACCAGCTATCGAGCCAATGGTCTGGTGGCGGCCGACGCAGTGGATGATCTGCTGGAGCTGGTTGATACGACGGATGCCCGCTACCGCCCTGACCCGGGCAGGCGCGTGGTGGTGGGATTCTCCGAAGGCGGTCTCGTGGCGACCCTCGCGGTGGAGCGTCATCCCGACCGGTTTGACGGAGCCCTGGCAGGATGCGGGCCCATCGGTGAGTTCTCGGCTCAGCTGGACTACATCGCCGATTTCCGGGTGGTGTTCGACTACTTCTTCCCCGGTCTTCTTCCGGGCAATGCGCTGAACATTACGGACGAGCTCCGTCAGGATTGGGAACAGGTCTATGTGCCGGCGATCCTCGTGGCCCTGGCGGCCCGGCCGGATGAAGCCCGGCAGCTCCTCAATGTGACCCACGCGCCGGTTGCCGGAGATGACGTTCGTTCCACGGCCGAAACAGTGCTCGGCCTTCTCTGGTACAACGTCTTTGGCACCGCCGATGCCCAGCAGCGGCTCGGGGGTCAGCCGTTCGACAACACGGAGCGGGCGTATGCCGGTTCTTCGGACGACGCCGCGCTGAATGCGGGCGTTGAGCGCTATCAGGCAGACCCCTCCGCCGAACCTGGTCTGGCCCGCTTTGCCACCACGGGGTCGCTGGCCGTCCCGTTGGTGAACCTCCATACCTCGGGCGACCCCATCGTGCCTTTCAGCCAGTCGGAACTGTACGGGGAGAAAGTGGCTCAGGCGGGCTCCACCGCGAAGTTCACCCAGATCGATGTGGATCGCTTCGGGCACTGCAGCTTCGAGGGGCAGGAGCTGCTGACGGCCTTCTCCCGGTTGTGGGAGAGCATTGGCCCACCCCCCATGGCTCTGCGCATGCTCGCTCCCTGATGCGGCTGGGCGTCATCGCCGATACCCACGGCCTGCTCCGGCCCCAGGTCTTCGACGCCTTTGCCGAGGTGGATCACATCCTGCATGCGGGAGATCTGGGATCTCTCGATCTGCTCGCCGAGCTTCAGACCCTGAGTCCTGTCACCGCCGTGTTCGGCAATACCGATGGATTCGATGTCCGAAGTTGCCTGCCAGAGGTCGCCACGATCGAGCTGGACGGATTCGACATCGTGGTTACCCACGGTGATCAGCTGGGGTCTCCCACTCCGGACAAGCTCAACGCCGCCTTTCCTGACGCGCAGATCATAGTCTACGGCCATACCCACCGTCCGCTGCTCACCGTGGTCGATGTAGTCGTCACGGTGATGAACCCCGGAAGCGCCGGCCCCCGGAGATTCAAGCTGGCACCCTCGGTCGGCATTCTGGAATTGGAACCGGGAATTCCGCCTCGGGGCCGGATCGTACCGCTCATCGACTCAGCTGAATAGCCAGTTCAGCCGCTCAGCTCTTAGGATATCACATCCACTGCTCGTATGGACTCGTGCGCCGTAGTGCGTCGGGGTGAGCGCGGAACCACGCCATCATCAGCAGCACCTCATCTACGGCATCCAGCGGCAGCGGGCCGGACGCGCGATCGGGCTGTCGGGCTTCTTCCGCCACCACGCCTCGAAAGGCTTCATGCTCGATTGGCGTCGTGGGATAAGGGAAGGAGGCGCGCACCACCCCGCGGCGCAGGACATAGACCCGGTCGTCCCCGAAATCGCCAGGGTCGCGATAGACGAAGGTGAGCAGATCGATGGCGCTTCGGGCGCGACTCGTTGCGGCCAGCAGCCACTCGAGCTGCTCGAATTTTTCCCGCCAGCGCACGGCAACTTCGAAGTGGGCGTTCTCTGATGCCTGTTGCATGGCGGAGATCACCCGATCGATCGGCTGAATGGTCCGGCCCTCCAGGAATGCTACCGCGGTATCCACCCGCCGCCGATATTCCCGCTCCTCGACCAGACCGGCACAGGGTCCGGTGCAGAAGCCCAGTTCATGCCGGATGCATGACGCCTGTCTCGGCTGCTCGAAGAGATCGCCCTGACCGGCAAAGAACACCGGCGTGGAGCTGGAGCAATCGCGGAGACCCAGGAGATCGTTGAGCGTCCTCACCGCTTCAGCCATTCTCGCCATGGATTGGAACGGCCCGTAGCAGCGGACGTCCTCCCGGGCTATGCTGCCGCCGCCGTAAATCCGGGGCGCCGGGCCGCCCGCGATCTTGATCAGGGCCGCGCGGCGGGTCCGGTTTCCCTTGTGATTGAAGTAGGGACGCAGCTTCCGGATCTGGCGCAGCTCTCCGAGGAACGCGGCGAATTCACTGGGCACGTAGTCCCAGCGGATCTCACTTGCGGCGTAGAGGATTCGCGCGGCCTTATCGTCCGGATAATTGGCTCGGAAGTAGCTGAGCAACCGCGTGCGCAGCCGCTTGGCTTTGCCGACGTACAGCACGCGGCCGGTGGTGTCGACCATCTGATAGACGCCGGGCCGGTTCTCCGCGATTGCGCGCACCCGGGAGAGCAACTGTCCGAGATCGGTGGAGGGAAGGGGAGCCAGCCGTTGATGTTTCGAGCGACTCACGATTGGCAGTGGTGACAGAACACCGAAATTCGAGCGTCGATCGCGTGTGTTCCGGTCAGCCGGGTGCCGCACCGCCGGCAGGGCTCACCTTCCCGGCCGTATACCAGAAGCTCGAGCTGGAAGTTGCCCGGCTCCCCAGTCCCCGTGCGATAGTCGCGAAAGGTGGTGCCGTTGGACCGAATGGCCGAGCTCAGGATCCGGCGAAGCTCGGTATGCAGGCGCTGGTGGTCCGCGGGCTCGAGCCGGTTGGCCGGCTTGGACGGATCGATTCCTGCTGCAAACAACGCTTCGTTGGCATAGATGTTTCCGACGCCCGCAAGGTGTCGCTGGTCCATCAGCACCTTCTTCACCGCCTGGCGGCTTCGGCCCAGCGCGCTCCCCAGCTGCTCGACCGAAAACGCCGGGTCCAGTGGCTCGGGGCCGAGCGCCTGATCGTAGAGCTCCCACTGCCGTTCGTTCAG
>JBJMPB010000395.1:0-10019 GCA_045803455.1 Gemmatimonadales bacterium
CCCTGCTAGGGCTCGTGCTCGCAATGGGCTGTGACCGCTCCAGCCCGACCGCTCCCATCGAGACGGACCCCTTGCTCGCCAGACATGAGATCACCCACCTCGACGAGCGCGGCGGCACGTTCGAGCTTCGCGGGCTGGAGGGGTGCTTCGGCGAGCTCACGATCGTCACCGGCACCCTGCGGTACAAGGAGCACACGATGACCGACCCCTCGACCGGGAACCAGGATCACACGCGCTTCACCTTCTTCGAGGAGGGAACCGCGGTGGGCCAGGAGACCGGCAGGGTATGGACATTCAAGGAGAAGCTCCAGGGGAACTTCAATACTCCCAACCTCGCCGCCCCGCACGGGACCTTCACCTTAAGCGCGACCACCCGCTTCATCGGCAACGGACCAACGCTCGTGGTCAAGCTCGCCCTGCATGTGGTCGTCACCGGGGACGGAATTCAGAAAGCCGTGGTGAATAGCGCCAAAGGCCCCTGCCAGGCCATTTGACCGAACGAAAGAGCCGAGGTCGGACCTCGCGTGCGGCGTTATCAGGTCGCCGACTCCGCGAGCATCCTTCCCCGGCTCTGGCTCTTCGCGGCCCGGGCGCGCCGGCCTATTCCACCGTTACCGACTTCGCCAGGTTGCGGGGCTGGTCCACGTTGCACCCGCGCGCCACCGCCACATAGTCCGAGAGCAGCTGCAGCGGGATCCCGGTCAGGATCGGCGTGAGCAGATCCAGCGTGTCCGGAATCACGAACGTGGCATCGGCCAGCCGCTCGATCTCGCTGTCCCCCTCGTTGATCAGCGCGATCACCTTCCCGCCCCGCGCCTTCACCTCTTCGATGTTGGACACGATCTTGGAGTGCACCGCGTCCCGCGGAGCGATGAACACCACCGGCATGTTCTCATCGATGAGCGCGATGGGTCCGTGCTTCATCTCGGCCGCGGGATAGCCCTCGGCGTGGATGTAGGAGATCTCCTTCAGCTTCAAGGCGCCTTCCAGCGCAACCGGGAAATTGACTCCCCGGCCGAGATACAGGGCGTTCTTGGTGGTCTTGAGGAAGCGATCGGCCAGCGCTTCGATCTCGCTGCTCCGTTCCAGAATCTGGGATACCTGCTCCGGCAACTGCCGCCGGGCGTGAATGAACTGGCGGCCCTGCAGAATGCTGAGATTCCTGAGCCGGGCAATGCGAAGCGTGATCAGGGACAGCGCGGCAACCTGGCTGGTGAACGCCTTGGTGCTGGCCACGCCGATTTCGGGCCCGGCGTGGAGATAAATGCCCCCATCCACCTCTCGCGCTATGGTCGAGCCTACCACGTTGACCAGCCCGACGGTACGTCCCCCCCGCCGCTTGGCTTACCGAATTGCGGCCAGCGTGTCGGCGGTCTCGCCCGACTGGGAAATCCCGATGACCAGGGTCTTCGGGTCAACTACCGGATTCCGGTAGCGGAATTCTGAGGCGTATTCGACTTCCACCGGAAGCCGCGCCCTCTCTTCCAGCATGTACTCGCCGATGATGCCGGAGTGCCAGGAGGTGCCGCAGGCCGTGATGATGACGCGCTCGAACTGCTTGAGCTCCTCATCCGTCAGGTTGAGGCCGCTGACCCGGGCAGTGCCCTCATCTTCCAGCAAATGGCCGCGAAGCGTGTTGCAGATGCTCTCCGGCTGCTCGCAGATCTCCTTCAGCATGAAGTGGGGATAACCACCCCGCTCCACCGTGGCGAGGTCCCAGTCGATTTGATTCACCGGCTTGCTGATTCGGGCGGTCTCCAGGTTGCGCACCCGGTAGCCGTCACGGGTGAGCACCACCATCTCGCCGTCATCCAGGTAAACCACTGCGCGGGTGTGCTGCAGCAGAGGCGATGCGTCCGATGCGACGAAGAATTCGTTTTCACCGACGCCCACCAGCAGCGGAGAACCGTTGCGGGCCGCCACGATGACGCCGGGCTCGTCCGATGAAATGAAGGCCAGGCCGTAAGCTCCCTCTACGTCCCGCAGCGCACTGGCGACGGCATCCTCGAGATTTCCATGATAGAACTCACCCACCAGGTGAGCCAGCACCTCCGTATCGGTGTCCGACTTGAAGGTGTGACCGCGCTGCTCCAGCGCCTTTCGGATGGCCCCCGAGTTCTCGATGATGCCATTGTGAATGACAGCGATCCGGCCCGACTGATCGGTGTGGGGATGGGCGTTGGTGGTGGTGGGAGCCCCGTGAGTGGCCCAGCGGGTGTGCCCGATTCCGATAGTTCCCAGCGGCAGGTCCTGGTTCAGCTCACCTTCCAGAACGGAGAGCTTCCCAGCGGCCTTCATGATCTTCAAGCCATGACCGTTCACCACCGCGATCCCGGCGGAATCGTAGCCGCGATACTCCAGGCGCCGCAGGCCTTCCAGCAGCAGCCCAGCTGCCTGACGCGGTCCGATATAACCGACAATGCCGCACATGTGATGAACCTCAGTCCAGGAGTTCTCGGCCTGCTGCCACAAGGGCTTCGGCCTCGGCTCTGCTCGGTGCTTCAGCGATCAGCCGCACGATTGGCTCGGTACCCGAAGGTCGGACGTGCAGCCAACGGTCGGACCAGGCCAAGCGAAGGCCATCGCGCTCATCGGCGGCCGCATCGGAAAATCGCTGTCGGAGCCGCTGATAGAGAGGAGGCAGATCCGAGCCGCGAGGTGCTTTCGCCTTTACGATGGTGTACCGGGGAGACTCGGCCACGAGTCGAGAGAGCGTTACCCCAGTCTGGGCAAGAAGATGCAAGATCAAGGCCACCCCTAGTGGTGCGTCCCGTCCGATATGCAGCTGCGGCAGCATGACGCCGCCGTTGCCTTCGCCACCGATGAGCGCACGCTCATCTCGAATGGTACGAGCGACGTTCGCTTCGCCGACGGGGGCCCGAACCAGGCGAGCGCCACCGGCCCGGGCGGCGTCCTCCACCACCAGACTGGTCGAGAGATTCACCACCACCGTGGGGACGGTCCCGTCGGTGCGGCGTCGATCCAACACGGCTTTGACCGCGAAGGCCAACGTGTAATCCTCCCCGATTGGAGTGCCGGTCTCATCCACCAGGGCAAGCCGGTCGACGTCGGGGTCCACTGCCAGACCTATATCTGCCCGAGTGGTTTTGACCAGCGCGCTGAGCTCACTCAGGTTCTCAGGCACGGGCTCCGGTGCGCGGGGAAATCGACCGTCCATCTCCAGGTTGATCCCATGGACCCGGCAGGAAAGCCGCTCCAGCAGCGGGAGGATAGCCCCCGCGCCGGCACCACGCACGCAGTCGAGCGCTACCAGGAAGCGGCGCGACCGGATGGCCGCCAAATCCAGGATGGGGAGCGCGAGGATGGCATCCAAGTGCCGCTCGATTGCCCCGGGATCTTCGCGGGCGCTGCCGAGGTCACTCCAACCCGCTCGCCGCGGCCCCTGCTCTGCCAGGGCGCGAACCGCGCCGCCCGCCTCGGCATCCAGGAAGATCCCATCCGGACCCACGAACTTCAACGCATTCCACTCGATCGGATTATGGCTGGCGGTGAGGATCAGACCAGCCGCCGCGTGATGATGCTCCACCGCCAGCTGTACGGTTGGAGTCGGGACAATTCCCAGGTCGATCACCTCCACCCCCACCGACATGAGCCCGGCTGCAGCAGCACGAGTAAACATGGCTCCGCTGGTGCGGGCGTCCCGGCCCAGGACCACCGACGGGCGGACGCGCGGACGGGCGGAGTGGTCAGTGGGTTGTGAACGGGCCCAGGAACCCAGCGCGGCCGCATAGCGAGCGACCAGCTCAGGTGTTAGGTCGGTGCCCACGTGTCCCCGGATGCCGGAGACGCTGATCATCAGAGTGTCGGACATACGGCGAGGGTCAGGTGATCGGGAGCTGTGAGCCGCCGCCGTAGGCGCTGAGAAACGCCTCGACAACTCGAGCATCGAAGTGTACGCCGGCACACCGGCGAAGCTCGTCGATTGCCCGAGGCACAGGAAGCTGAGGACGATAGGCCCGGTTCGTGGTCATGGCGTCGAACGCATCGCCCACCGCCACAATACGGGCTTCCAGCGGGATCTGCTCGCCCCGGAGTGCATCAGGAAAACCACTGCCGTCGATCCGCTCATGATGCGAGCGAACGATCCGAAGCACACTGGGTGACTGCGACAGAAAAGGGGCCAGAATTTTCTCTCCCAGAGCCGAGTGCTCCATGATGTGCTGAAACTCTTCGGCAGTGAGCGGTCCCGGTTTGTTCAGGATGAATTCGCGGGTGCCGATTTTCCCGATGTCGTGCAGCTCGCCGCCTAACCGGATGTGCTCCACCGCATCATCCGCAAATCCCAGCTGAACCGCGGTCCGGGTACAATAGCGGCTCACCCGGCTGGAGTGCCCGCTAGTATAGGCGTCCTTGGCCTCGAGCGCCTGCACCAGCGTCTGCACGCCATTGATCAGTGAGGAACGGTTTTTTCGATCGAGCTCCTGCACCCGCATTTCCAGCATCTGCTGATAGAAGCGGTTCTCCAGAACCAGGCGGCGCTTCTCCAGCGCCTTCTGCAGCCGGGCCCGAACTTCCTCGATAATCACCGGCTTGGAGATGTAATCCAGAGCGCCGAGCTTGAGACACTCGACGGCGGTATTGACCTCGGCCATTCCAGTCAGCATCACCACAGCCATGTCCGGGTAACGCTGCAGCGCCTCGCGCAGGAAGGTGACCCCGTCCATCTCCGGCATGTAGATGTCGGAGATACAGATCGGGATTTCGCCAACCCGTTTCAAGACAGCCAGGGCATCAGCGCCGGAGGAGGCCTCAACGGGTGACAACCCCTGCGTCGCAATGACACGCGACAGCACCTGCCGCACTTGAGCGTCGTCGTCCACAATGAGGCAGCGGGGACTGGCGCCATCGGAGATCGTGGCAGTCACGGAGCGAAAGTAAACGGGGCCAAGAGCTAATAGCCAATAGTCTTGCCTGCTATTACGCTTCACTCGACCCCTCCCTTGCAGGAGCTCATGACCCGCATCCTCGAGCACGACCACGAGCACGGCTTTGCCACCCGATCCGTCCATGCGGGACAGATCATCGAGCCACTGGCCGGTGCGGTTATGACCCCGATCTACCAGACGTCGACCTACGTGCAGGAAGGCCTGGGCAAGAACCGCGGATACGAGTACGCGCGTACTCAGAACCCCACCCGCGAGGCGCTGGAGCGCAACGTAGCCAGCCTCGAAGGGGCCACTCACGGCTTGGCCTTCGGCTCTGGTCTGGCCGCCCTCGATGCCGTGCTGAAGCTTTTCAAAGCCGGCGATCACATCGTCTGCGGCGAGAACGTATATGGCGGCAGTCATCGCCTGATCGAGCGGATCTATGGCAACCTGGGCTTGCGGGTGAGCTTCGTAGACATGCGCGACGTCGGGAATATCGAGCGCGCCCTCACCCCGGCCACGCGGATGGTTTACTGCGAGACGCCAACCAATCCGATGATGAACCTCACCGATCTCGCGGCGGTGGGAGACCTGACCCAGGCACATGGCTATCTCTACGTCGTGGACAACACCTTCGCCACGCCGTACTTCCAGCGGCCCCTGGAGCACGGCGCCGACATTGTTCTGCACTCGACGACGAAATACCTGAACGGTCACAGCGACATGGTGGGTGGGCTCCTGCTCACCTCGAGGGACGACGTAGCCGAGCGGCTGGCGTTCATCCAGAATGCTGCTGGCGCCATCCCGGGCCCGATGGACTGCTGGCTCGCGCTTCGGGGCGTTAAGACCCTGCCGCTCCGAATGCGTCAGCACGATGCCAATGGACGCCGAGTCGCGGAGTGGCTCACCCGGCAGTCTATGATCAGCAAGGTGTACTACCCGGGACTGCCCTCGCATCCGCAACACGAGATCGCCTGCCGGCAAATGAGCGGGTTCGGCGGGATGGTGTCGCTCGATCTGGGCGATCCCGCTCGAGCCCGGCGTTTCGTGGAAAGCACCCGGATCTTCGTGCTGGCCGAGTCGCTCGGCGGAGTCGAGAGTCTGGTGGGCCATCCCGCCTCGATGACGCACGCTTCGGTACCACCGGCCATGCGGCAGTCGATGGGCCTCACCGACAGCCTGGTCCGGCTGAGCTGCGGCATCGAAGACGTGGACGATCTTCTGGCAGACCTGGATCAGGCCCTGAGGAAGTGCGCCTGAGATGAACTCCAGCGTTCCCGCCCCGCGCCCCCGGCAGCGTTTTCCCGAAATCGCGGCAATCACCTGGGAGCACCCGGCCGACCGGGCAGCGCTGCAGACTCTGCGAGCCATCCCGGGAGTGGACGAGATCATCCGGCGGGTGATTGCGCTGCTGGGCGGCGAACGGGGAATTCGCCTGCTGTTTCAGGGCAACGCCGTGCGGGTGGGGCCCCACCAGTTTCCCAAGCTCTGGCATCTGCATACGGAAGTCACAACCACCTTCGACTGGACCCCCGTCCCGGAGCTCTATCTCACCCAGACTCCGTTTTTCAATGCCGGGGCTTACGGCATCGATTCGCCTTTCATCGTGGTGCACTCGGCGGCGGTAGAGCTGCTCGACGATGACGAGCTTCGGGTCCTCCTGTCGCATGAGCTCGGCCACGTCATGAGCGGCCATGCGCTGTATCGGACCATCGCGGCCATTCTTGCGCTGGTGAGCCTCGGGGTCCTGCCGATGCTCGCCGAGCTGGTGGTGCTGCCGGTCAGACTGGCCTTTCTCGAGTGGTCGAGGAAGTCCGAGCTCTCGGCCGACCGTGCCGGCCTGCTCGGCGCTCAGGACATCGTGGCGGCGCAGCGGCTGGACATGAAGATGGCCGGCGGCGGCCGGGGCGATGCATTTGCGGGACAGCTCAATGTGGATGCCTTCATGCAGCAGGCCCATGAGTACGCCGCCGCCGGCGAGGGGCTCGACGTGGTATACAAGCTTCTCAGTACCCTCGCGCTGACTCACCCGATGCATACGGTCCGCGCGGCCGAGCTGCAGCGCTGGGTTGGCACCGGCGACTACGACCGAATCGTGCGGGGAGAGTACGTGCGCCGCGGTAGCGAATCGAGTGAGCGCCCGCTTCGAGATGATGTAGCAGCGGCCGGCAGCTACTACGCGTCCGAAGCGCGTGAGCTGGCCGGGCAGCTGGCCGATGTCGCCAAACGCGCGGCCGACCGCGCGCGCGAGGCATTCCGGAACGCACAGAAACCGTGAGACTGCTGGTTGTGGGTGGGGGAGGCCGGGAGCACGCTTTGTGTTGGGCGCTGCGCCGGGAAGATCCCCGCGCCGAGCTGTACTGCGCTCCAGGAAACCCTGGAACCGCGGAGCTGGCCCACAACCTCGACATTGCCGCGGACGACCTGGATCGTCTGGCCGACGCCGCGGACATGTACGGCATCGACCTCACCGTCGTGGGGCCCGAGCTTCCCCTGGCCCGGGGTCTGGCCGACCGGCTCCGAGCCGAGGGCCGCGCGGTGTTCGGGCCCAACGCCGCGGCGGCCCAGATCGAAGCCTCCAAGGCCTTCGCCAAGGACGTCATGGCGTCGGCAGGGGTCCGTACCGCGGCCAGCCGGTCGTTCGGCGATCTGAAGGCCGCCCTGGCGTTCGTAGATGCCCACCCAGAGCCGCTGGTGGTAAAAGCCTCCGGCCTCGCGGCGGGAAAGGGTGCACTTGTTTGCACCACGCGGAAGGAGGCTGCCCAGGCCGTCCGGGCGATGCTGGAGCGGGGCGACTTTGGCAGTGCCGGCAGCACCGTGGTGATCGAGGCCTACCTGGAAGGCGAGGAGGTCTCGGTCATGGCCATCACCAATGGTCGAGAGCTCGAGCTGTTGCCGGTCGCTCAGGATCACAAGCGGCTGCTGGAAGGAGACCGCGGCCCCAACACTGGTGGGATGGGCGCCTATAGTCCGGTGGCCGTGGCCGGGCCGGCGCTGCTGGAGCGGGTGAAACGCGATGTGCTGCTGCCAACGCTGGAACAGCTGCAGCGGACGCGGACGCCGTTTGCCGGCGTGCTCTACGCCGGACTGATGATCGATGGCGCCGGCATCCCCTGGGTGGTGGAGTTCAACTGCCGACTGGGTGATCCCGAGGCTCAGGTGGTGCTGCCTCTGGTATCTCGAGGACTGATCGATTGCCTGTCTCGGGTCGCCCGGGGCGAGGCGCCCACGCGAATCGATTCCAGCCGGGGTGCCGCTGTGACCACCGTTCTCGCATCGAGAGGATACCCAGACATGCCGGAGACGGGCGCGCCGATTCAACTGCCCGAGGATCTCCCCCCAGGCGTGACGATCTTCCAGGCCGGAACCAGCCGGGCCTCCGATGGTGTACTCCGGGTCAATGGCGGGCGGGTGCTCACCGTCACCGGCGTCGCGGGCAGCTTCCCCGAAGCGCAACAGCTGAGCTGCCGCACCGCGGAGGCCGTTCAGTTCGAAGGGAAGACCTTCCGGCGCGACATTGGCTGGCGGGAGGCGTCGCGGCAGCTGGCGCATTCGGCCCGAGGCTCATCCTCGTAGCGGCACCTCATCGGAATGCCTGAGCTCCCCGAAGTCGAAACCATCGTCCGAGATCTTCAGCCACTCGTGGTTGGCCGGCGTATCGTGCGCGCCAGCCTGAGTCACGATGATGTGCTCCGGGGAGTTACCCGGAGACAGCTCACCCGACGCCTGGCCGGCAAGACCATTCGACATGTTGCTCGGCGGGCAAAACACGCGGTGTTCGACCTGGGCTCCGAACGGCTGGTTATCCAGCCCGGAATGACCGGCTCGCTCACGGTACATCGGCGACGGCTGAGGCCGGCAGAGAGCCGTTACGCCGTGCTGCGAGCCGAGCTCGATCGGGGCGGCGAGCTGGTCTACACCGACGTCCGCAGGCTGGGCACCATTCTCCTGTTGAACGAAAAGCAGTGGGAGCTCTACGATCAGGGACTCGGCCCCGAGCCCCTGGACCCGGCGTTCTCTGTCGAGCAGCTGGGGAGCGCGCTGGGCCGCAGCCGCCAGGCGGTCAAGAAGGTGCTGATGGACCAGCGCCACCTCGCGGGCGTAGGGAACATCTACGCCAACGAAGCCCTGTTTGCGGCAGGAATCGATCCGTCCAAGCCGGCCAATCGGCTCGACGCCGCGGACCATCGTCGGCTGCATGCCGAGCTTCGCCGGATCCTGAGCGCGGCCATTCGCTCCAACGGCACCACTTTCCGCGACTACCGTACGGGGACGGGTGAGCCAGGCAATTTCCAGCTCGAGCTTCTGGTATACGGTCGGGAGGGTGAGCCCTGCCGCCGCTGCGGCACCCGCCTGACCGGAACTCACGCGATCGACGCCCGAATTTCGGTCTTTTGTCACCACTGCCAATCGTGAGTCGCTCGAAACATCAGCGGCTGGTTCCCCTCCCCTCCACCGATCTCGCACAGTTGCTCTCGCGGGTGCGCAGGCTCGCGGAAAACCGCCCTGCCGTCTATCAAATGGTGGACGCCACTGGCCGGGTGCTGTACGTGGGGAAAGCCAAGCGGCTGCGTACCCGATTGCTCACCTATTTCCGAGCCAGTTATCCCGACGACAAGGCGGCTCGAATTCTCTATGCGGCCAATGAGATTCGCTGGGACTACGTACCCAGCGAGTTTGCCGCTTACCTGGGGGAGCTGCGACAGATCCGGAAGCTGCGCCCCTATTTCAATCACAAGGGAAACCGGACCCGCCGCTCGGCTTTGATCAAGATTGCGGGCGGGCCGGCGCCCCGGATTTACGGCGGTGGCAGCATTGCCCGGGAAGACATCCGCTGCTATGGACCGTTTCAATCCATGGCGAGAATGGCCGAAGCGGTAAGGACCCTGAACGATCTCCTGGGACTTCGCGATTGCTCCAGCTCAACGCCAGTGTTTTTTGCCGGCCAGGGGGATCTCTTCGAGCAGCCGCGGCAGGCGGCCTGCATGCGGCACGAGCTGGGCTTCTGCACCGGACCCTGTGCCGGTCTGGTCGAGGAACGAGAATACCAGCGACGGGTGGATACTGCGGTGGCGTTCCTGGAGGGGCGAACCATCCAGCCAATCGATCGGGTGATCTCTGCCATGCAACGGG
>JBJMPB010000397.1:0-3119 GCA_045803455.1 Gemmatimonadales bacterium
GAGGACCGTCCGTCCCACACTGAAATCCGAACAGCCTGAAGCCGATCCGCTCCAGTTCCTCTTCAACTCTCACGTTGCCCGCGTACTGAGAATACCAGATGGGTCGGATCAGATCTGATGGTTCTTGCTACCGAATTGCGCCCACCCATGCAGGAACCCATCGAGCAACTGGCCGACGAGAAGATGAAGTGGACCCATCCGTAGCCTCGTATGCGATAGCCGGCACAGTCCGCCTCTCGATCCCACCATTCGTTCCGCGCGAGCGGTCCAACACCCGAGCTATCGAGACAATGCACTTGAGTGAGGCTCAACGTGTGATCTGTCGGGCAGGAAACGAATCCCAGCCTTGATCCATTCCGGGCATGAAGCCTCAGCACATGCCCATTCCGGTCGATGACCCCATCCCTTCCAGACCAGGCCAGCTCCGCTCAACGCTCTGTTCATGGCCACCTTGCTCAAGCATTTCAGGGACGCGGGCCGGGCTGACCGGTTCAGAAGACAGCTCCCGGGTAATCTGACCGAATACCCTATCCGCATCCGCAGGGTCATAATCGGTCCCGTAGCGCTTCCTGATCCCGAGCTTGCTCAGTTCATGATGAACAGCCGGGACGACCCCATGTCGGGCCAGGGAATTCCTGACGCAGGCCAGGACACAGCCGTCGATGGCGATGATTGGGCGACCTGATTTTGCGACGCGCACCAAGGACGGAACGTCCCCACCGACTCCGGCGATGCACGACATTTCGGCATAGCCTGCACGATCCATCCTGACTGCCACGTGATTGGCGAGCTGCGCTGCGCTCGAGCAGCCCGAGCAGGAATAGACAAGAGGCAGATCCGGGTTGCGTTTCACGACATCACTCTCATGAGTTGCTCACCTCCAAAACACTCCGCTTGGGTACCCATGCGGCAGCTCTTGGTATCCCGAGTGTCGTTGAGCATGTTTGCTTCAGCGCAACTCTCGAGAGGTTCGCGTGACGCCATCTCGGCCAACCGAGGCCAGTAGACCCACGAGTGCCGCGCCACCGCCGCCCGATTGGCTTCGGGCCGGCACACGGGTTCGAGAGGCTCAGGCGGTCCCCGGACAGACGCGGCTGGCCCGATTCCCGAAGCCTCCAAACGAGGCGATCATCGGTGTGCTAAAGCGACTCGCTGATCAAAGGCCAGGGCGAGCGGCATCGGTTGCTGCGAACACCGGGACAGCGACGATACGGCGGCATAGAGGGTCCGGATGCGCATTGAATCCCAACCACTCGTTGATGAGGCCTGGAAGGCGCTGGGCGGGCCCGAATCCCTCCTGGAAAGGCTCACCGTTACGGGTGAAGGCGATCTTCCGTCCGCATTTCCGGTGACAGATCTCGCGGTGGCTTCGATCGCTGTCGCGGTGCTCTCGGTAGCCGAGCTTCTCGGCCGCCATTTCCCGGCTGTCCCGGACGTGACGGTCGACCGTCGCCTGACATCGTTCTGGTTCGGAAGCTCGATCCGCCCGATCGGCTGGACGATGCCGGCGGCATGGGACCCGATCGCCGGAGACTACCGGACGCAGGATAGTTGGATCAGGTTGCACACCAACGCTCCGCATCATCGAGTCGCCGCCGAGCACATCCTGGGCCGGCATGTCGATAAGGCTGCCATGGCAAAGGCGGTTGGTGAATGGTCCGCGACGGAACTCGAGACCGCCATTGTCGCTGCGGGCGGCTGCGCGGCGGAGATGCGCTCGCTCCGTGACTGGGCCGAGCATTTGCAAGGTCGGGCCGTAGCCAGCGAACCGATTGTGATGCGTGAAGCTTTCCCTTGTGCGGCCTTCCCGGCCTGGGCACCGCAGCGGCACCGGCCGCTCGCCGGACTGAAGGTGCTCGATCTCACGCGTGTGCTGGCGGGTCCGGTCGCCAGTCGTTTCCTCGCTGGCTATGGGGCCGAGGTATTGCGGATCGATCCGCCGGGCTGGGACGAGCCCGGCGTGGTTCCCGAAGTGACCTTGGGCAAGCGATGCGCGCGGCTGGATCTCGAGGACGCGAGCGACCGCCGGATCTTTGAGGAGCTGTTGTCCCGCGCGGACATCCTGCTCCATGGCTATCGCCCCGGAGCCCTCGATCGCCTCGGTTATGATGAAGCGAGCCGCCGTTCCCTCGCGCCGTGCCTGATCGACGTGTCGCTCAGCGCCTATGGGTGGAGCGGTCCATGGGGCCGTCGCCGCGGTTTCGATAGCCTGGTGCAGATGAGTGCCGGCATTGCGCAGGCCGGTATGGAATGGAAGGGAGCCGACAGGCCAACGCCGCTGCCGGTGCAGGCGCTCGATCATGCGACCGGCTATCTCATGGCCGCCGCAGCCGACCGGGCGATCGCGCAAAGGATCACGACGGGCGAAGGGACCACCGCCTGCCTATCCCTGGCGCGGGCCGCCCAATGGCTCGCCGACCATCGCGGCGGGCCACTGCTCGAGGGGCTTGCCCCCGAAACCACCGAAGATCTGTCACCGGATATCGAGCATTCGGCCTGGGGTGAAGCGCGTCGGGTCAAGGCTCCGGCGGCTATCGTGGGTGCCGCCATGCATTGGCGACTGCCGGCATCCGAACTCGGCTCGGCAGCGCCCACGTGGAGCTGAGAGTTGGCCCCGATGAATGCCTGGGAGAGGATGGGCGAGACAGTTCGTTCAACAGGTCGCGTCAACCACATCAGGCGCGGAAAGCGGCCGCGGCTGTCGAGGGGAAGACGGGATGAGGAGGCCCGGACCGGTCGGCGGCACGATTCGAACGGTCGTGAGGAGCAGCGGCTCCCCTTGTCGTCTTCAGCCTTGCATTCCCATGGCTTCAAGCGTGGCGGGCGGTCGCTTTCTCAACGGCCACCAGGACGTCCAGTGCCCGCCAGGGTTTTGGGATGAACCTCGCCGTCTTGGGTAACCCGCTCTTGGGCAGCTTCACCCGCCCGGACGTGACGAGCACCCGGATATGGGGCCAGCGCGCCGCGCAGGCGAGCGTGAGGTCGACCCCGTCGGACTTGCCGGGCAGGGCCACATCGGTGAAGACCATCACGGCCTCATTGGCATGGTCCTCGAGGAACGCCAGCGCCCCATCGGCGCTGTCCAGCTCCACAACCTGCAGGTCCGACTCTTCGATGAG
>JBJMPB010000023.1:0-5901 GCA_045803455.1 Gemmatimonadales bacterium
GTGATGTCTGGGCAATCTGGCGGATGGAGAACAGCCGGGAGCGGGCCACGCCATTCAGCGATTAGCGGAGTCGGACGCCTCGGCCGTAGCCTTAGCGAGCCGGCAGGGCGAGGCATACGTACTATAGCTTCGCCGCCTGCATCTTCTCCTGCATCTCCGCCATCTCCTCGCGGTTGGGGCCGTAGATCCCTGGCGGAGTACCCCCGGCCATCCGACACATCAGCGACAGCTGGCCGCGGTGGTGGACGAGGTGCATGAGAATCGCACCCCAGAGAATGTCGCGAATCTTCATCCGCCGATCGGCGAAGGGCATTTCTCGGTCGAGATCTGGCTGGGTGAGCTTGGCGAGACGTTCGACTGAGTCGGTATGCATCCGTCGATATCCTGGCGCTAGCGGCCGCACCTCGCGGGGACGCTGCATATTCGGCGGTGCTTCCTGAAAGGTGACCGCACCGTTGGCGATGCCATAGCTGATATACCCCTCGATCTCCGCCAGGTGCCACGCCATCTCGCCGAGGGAACGGCCGCCGGGATCGGGTCGGAAGTCATACTGGTCGGTGGGCAGGGATTCGAGGAGCTTCGTCGTGAGCTGGGCCTCCATGTCCCAGACCTGGCGGAACCGGTCCAGCTCGCTGATGGGTGCCATGTTGTCCTCCGGACAGGGGTTGGCAGGCGGTGGCTGCTCACATTCTACTAATTTCGCCCGCCGCCCGACACACCCCGACCTGCTATGGTGTGAGAGTCATGCGCTACGTTCTTGACCTGCTGGGGGTCGCAGTGTTTGCCGTCAGTGGGGTGCTGGCCGCAGGACGGAAGGGTCTGGACGTGCTCGGCGTCGCAGTGATCGCGGTGGTTACGGCGATAGGGGGTGGGACGCTGCGTGACCTTCTGCTCGATCGGCATCCGATCTTTTGGATTGCCAACACGGCTTACCTGTGGGTCATTCTGGCGGCGACGGCCGTAACGCTGGGGTATGTGCGGTTCTGGGCCGCATCGCGCCGCACTCTTCTCATCGCCGACGCCCTGGGGCTGGCGTTCTTCACCATCGGCGGGGTGGAGATCGCGCAGCAAACGGGACACGCGGATCTTATCGCGCTGCTCATGGGGACGATGACCGGCGTCGCCGGAGGAGTGCTTCGTGACGTTCTCCTGGGGGAGATCCCGCTCATCTTTCGCCCAGGCCGGCTGTATGCCACGGCCGCGATCGTGGGTGCCGGGCTTTACGTGCTGCTCGCGGGGCGCGGAGTCCCCAAGGAGACAGCGGCGCTGGTCGGCATGGGCACCATTGCCGGGCTCCGACTGGCGGCGATCTTCTGGAGACTCGAGTTACCGGTGGTGCAAGTGCCGGAAGACGAGATCCGTTAAGAACTCTGACTGCCTAGGCCTGGGCGACGAAACGATCGATCCGAGCGATGAAACAGCCCGCTTCGGCGTTGCGCAAATGCACATACTGAATGCCGGGCTGGGCCCACACCTCATCGAGCGCTGCTTCAAAGCTGCCGGTGCCAACTCGCCGCTGGATCTGTACCGCTCCCCCTATACCATAGGCTTCCAGGACGAGAGGCAGAGGCCGAAGCGCCTCGGGGAGTTGCACGTCGTCGTAGCGCTCGCACGGCTCACGATGGATGAAAATGGGACCGGGGGCCGGCAAGGCGTCGGAATCTGTAAACGGCTGGTAGGTAAACAGGAGGCGCTCGTCGGCCCCCACCGTGAAGGTCTGCAAGCAGAGCCGACACGGTCCGTACCCCGTGGCCACCTCGACGTGAGCCGGATGGCCATACTGGGGCGATTGCATGGTTGCTCGCGTAGCGGCAGCGAGACTTTCGGGAATGCCCTGGATGCGGTAGCGATTCATGGTCAGAAGGTAGGAGTCTCCAGCGGAGGAGGCGTCCCGAATCATGCGCTCAAAGTGCGAGGCCACCCATGACACCTGATACTCGATCAAATGCGAACGCCAAGTCAGTCCCGGAGGCCGCAAACCTGGGCCTGGTTCGTCCACCTCTGGTATATCTGGGCTCGATAACGCTCGGCCTGCTACTGCATCTAGCCCGACCGATTTCGCTTCTGTCCCGAGGTCGCGGTGCCGGCTTAGGGCTTCCTATCATCCTGCTGGCGGTCGGCCTGTTTGTATCCTCCGTTCGCACCTTCAAAACAGCGGGCACACCGGTCCCGGGGAATCAGCCCACGACCACCATCGTCCGGAAGGGGCCATATCGTTCAGCCGGAACCCGATATACCTGGCATTCTCGCTGCTCCAGCTCGGAATCGCACTATGGGTAAACAGCCTATGGCTGGTCGTTACGCTCGTTGCGGCTGTAACCGTCATGTCGCTGGTCGTGATCCCCAAAGAGGAACGGTATCTGGAAGCGCGCTTTCCCTCTGAGTATCCCCCTTACAAGGCATCGGTCCGCCGGTGGTTCTAGTCACAATGAGAATGAAGACCTACGGCAGCTTCGATGAATACCTGAAGGACCAGAGTCGCAGTAATCAGGCGATCATCCGCGGACTTCGGCGACTGGTGAAGCGGGTAGAGCCTGGGCTGAGCGAGTCGGTGAAGTGGGGAAACGGATGCTGGATCAGTCGTAAGGGTCCTGTCGCGTACGTCTACTCCGCTCCGGACTACGTGCAGTTCGGTTTCTTCAGGGGATCATTCTTGAAAGACCCGAAACGGTTGCTCGAAGGTAAGGGCAAGTACGTGCGTCACACCAAAGTCCATAAACCTTCCGGAATCGATGAACGGTCTTTTGCGGCACTCCTCCGGCAGGCCGCCGGCAAGTGAAATCCATCGATCCCGCCGCCGAAGCCCGGGTACGCGAGAGCTTCAGTCGCCAGAGTCATATGGCCACTCTCGGCGCCGAAATTGTCTTCATTGCCCCAGGCGAAGTGCACCTGGCGTTTCCGTTCGGGGAGGAATTCTGCCAGCAGAACGGGTTCATGCACGCGGGGGCCATTGCCAGCGTTGCCGACTCGGCCAATGGCTACGCGGCGTACACCCTGGCTCCGCCCGATACTGACGTGCTGGCCGTGGAGTTCAAGATCAATCTGCTGGCCCCGACCCGGGGCGCGGGATTTCTGGCCCGCGGCCGCGTGCTGCGTCAAGGACGAACTCTCATCGTCTGCCAGGCCGACGTCTTTACCACCGGGTCCAGCGAGCGGTCCCTGATCGCCACCATGCTCTCCACTATCATCGTGCGCCCGAGGACCCGCGGTGGCACCGGTACCGCCTAGCATCACGCTCAGGGACCAGAATTCTCCCGAAGCTCTCCTGCGGTGGCGGGAGACAGGAGTGCTGACGTGGCCCGGTCCGGCACTGATGCTGTTCGGTCGCGCGGCGTTTGCCGTGGGAGCGCAGGCCCTTGTGGCCGCCGTCTTCGCTCTCCGAGGATCGCCGGCTCCATGGCATGCGGCCGAGCCATGGATGCCGGTGTACGGAACATTGATCGACGCTGGATGCCTCACGCTGCTTTGGCGGCTGACCCGCCACGAGGGCATCGGCCTGTTCGATCTGGTCGGGTTTGATCGAACCCGCCTCGGCCGCGACATCCTGCTCGGCCTGGCGCTCATCCCTTTCAGCCTGGTCTTCATTCTGGGCGGCATCCGTGCGGCCGGTTTGCTTTTGTATGGGACGCCCTCTCCGCCGTACCTATTTGCTTCCCTGCCCTTGCCGGCCGCTCTCTACGGCGTGCTGGTTTTCCCTTTCATTTGGGGGTTGACCGAGCAGATGACCTATAACGGCTATCTGCTACCGCGCTTCCAGGTTCTCGGCCGGAGTACCAGCCCGGCGATCGTATTGGTAGCGTTCGCCTGGGCGGCGCAACATTCCTTCATGCCTTTGACCTTCGATCCGAAGTACATGACTTTTCGCCTATTGTCGTCGGTGCCCAACACGGTCTTCCAGGCGCTGTTGTATCTGCGACTACGCCGGTTGGTTCCGCTCGCAGTGGGGCACGCCCTGATGGACGCAGCGAGTGTGTTCATCGGGGTGCTTCTTCCATTGCGAAGGGCATGATGATGCTGTCCCGGAGTGTGACTGCATGAAACTGGATATCTATTTGAACTATCGTGGGAACTGCGAACAAGCGTTCCGCTTCTACGAGCAACAGCTTGGCGGCAGAATTACCGGCATAATTCGGCACCGGGAGCAGCCCAACCCCAACATCCCGGCCGACTGGCAGGAAAAGATCCTTCACGCCCGCATGGAGATCGGCTCGACGACACTGATGGGTGCCGACATCCCGAGCGCCGAACCTATGCGAAGTGCCTATCTCACCCTGTCTCTCGATGGTGAAAAGGAAGCGGAGCGGGTATATGCCCTGCTGGCGAGCGGTGGCGAGATCTTCATGAAGATGGAAAAGACGCCCTTCGCCAACCGCTTCGCGATGTTACGCGACAAGTTCGGCACGTCCTGGATGCTTCTCCATCAACCTGGATCCACGTGATATGAAACAGAACGCGAATGCTCGATTCGCCATCAAGAGCTGGGATGAGAAGCCCTATAGTGAGGGCCAGGACTTGCCAAAGCTCACCCGAGCGAGCGTGAGCAAGACCTACAGCGGCGACATTACGGGTGAGGGGCAGGTCGAATACACCATGATGTACCGAAGCGATGGATCGGCGACCTTTGTCGGACTCGAACGGGTCACCGGACGAATTGCCGGCAAGTCCGGCAGCTTCGTACTGCAGCGCACTGGGGTGTTCGAAGGCGGCGAGGCAAAGGAGTCCTATTCCGTTATTCCCGGCTCCAGCAGTGGAGAGCTGCGCGGTCTAGCGGGAGAGGGCCGCTCCGCCGTTGGGCACGGCATGGAGCATCCTTTCACGCTGAGCTACGAGTTGACGCCAGGAGCGCAAGGTTGACCATATTGAGAGCGCCCATGGCATCCTTCTGCCTTCTCATTGGTCTTCCGATCGCCGACGCGGCTGCGCAATGGCCGGCCGAGATCGCTCCGAAGACGCGAGTGCAAGTTCGTCTGCCTGAGGCTCAGTTTCAAACCGGGGCCCCGCGAGGCCTCCTGGTGCGGGGCCGAGTGACGCGACTGGCAAGCGACACGTTATATGTGGCGGTGGCCGATAGCGTGGGCCCGCTGGCGATCCCGCGCTCCTTCATCCAGCAGCTTCAGTACAGCAAAGGTGTCCCCTCGCGCCCTCTGAGCGCGCTCACCCATGGGCTGCGTGTGGGCGTCGGCCTGGCCCTGACCCTAGGTCTGCTGAACGAGCTCGACGATGATTCCGACCTGAGCTTCGGCGAAGCGGCTCTGCTCGGCGGCGGGATAGGGCTTGCACTGGGTGGTGTGATCGGCGCTCTTCGGCCGGATGAGCGATGGCATCGGGTGCGGCTGGAGGTACGGGTTCCGGCGCCAAACTGAGCGCAGCCGGTTCCGCACATGCAAAGCACCAATCCACCTGCACGCCGTTCGGATCGCTGGGCCGCGATCGAGCTGGCTTTAGTGGTGCTCATCGTCGCGGCCTTCGCGGCCGGCGTCCTGCCCATCACGGAAGTGCCCGCTCTCCTTATCCTGGGATGGATCTCGCTCCGCCGCCGCGGATTGCGCTGGTCGTCCGTTGGCCTCAGACGAGCGGAGAACGCCCGGCGAGCAGCGCTGCTGATAGCAGCTGGAGTGGCCTATGCCATCATCACCTTGTATACCCTGGATCCGCTGCTGGACCGGCTCACCGGGCATCCGGCCGATCTCAGCGAGTTCGCGGATGTGCGAGGGAACGCATCCATGCTCGTGTTCTGGCTGCTGCTCAGCTGGCTTCTGGGTGCGTTCGGGGAGGAGCTGGCCTACCGCGGGTATATCATGAATCGCATAGCCGACCTGGTACCTCAAAGAGCCGCCGCACAGTGGATCGCCATTCTGGGTAGCGCTGTGCTTTTCGGGACATCTCACATATCGCAGGGAC
>JBJMPB010000446.1:0-5770 GCA_045803455.1 Gemmatimonadales bacterium
CGCTCTTCCGCAGCCCTGAGACCGGTCTCGACTACCCGCGGACCAGCCGCACGTCGCGGGATTGGTCTGCCTCTCAGGCTGATCAGGATGGGAGGGATCAGGAAAATCACAACCCAGCCCCAGTCGGGAATGTCGCGCGCCATCTGCGAGGCCAATCCTGGGGAGCCGGCGGGCAGCAAGCCGGGCGGCAGCGCGGTGGATGCCGGCGCATCGGTTGAGGACACCGGCAGCGATGCCGCCGGCAGGGCGGCTAAGCGGTACCCGTGCGCCGCCAGATCGAAGTACCCGTAGCTCACGGCCGGTAAGCTGAGCGGACCCGCCGAGTCGGGCACCACCAGATAGCGGAAGGTCTTCACTCCCCCGACTCTTCCCTCGGTCGTGGTCACCTGCTCCTCGACCCGGTCTACGTACGCCCGAACATTTCGCGGCCAGCGAATCTCCGGCGGCGGCCAGAGCGCCGTGTTGCCTTCACCCGTCAGCCCGAGCTCGACGGCTACCCCTTCACCGGCGTGTGCCGTGGGTGGCGTGATCCTCCGCTCCAGCCGAAGTCCGGATCCCACCGCTCCATTGAACCCGGCGGGTCGGCCGGCCGTCGGCAATGGGCGCACCGACAGCGTTTCCGGAAGACTGGACAGGGCAAAGCGTTCTTCCTGACTGAAGAATTGGAGAGCGAGCGGGGTGCTGTACTTGAGCACGGCGGGCGGGACCACGATGGTTCCCGCGACGAGGGGGAACACCACCTGGTGGGCCACAAACAGATCGTAAGCGCCGCCGGCGATATTCCGGGTGGCGGCGATGCCGGCAGGCGCCGACTGGGGATAACTCCAGACCCCATCGATGACCGGTGGCTGTAGCGTCGGCGGCCGCCGCAGCTGCAAGCGGAGGTCGCGAGGGAACCAGGCCGCCGTTACCACATCGACTTGCTCACCCACGCTGATGCTGTCGGCCGAAACCACCAGCGCAACCGCGGCCTTCCCCCGGGGCGGTGGCGGAGCTCTCTCCAGGAGCGTCCTGAGTCGCGGGTTCAAGGCGGGGGCAGCCGCAACCGGATTGGGTTGCACGTCCACCACGATGGCTGCAGCCTCGGTGACCAGACGGCCCTGAGCCGCTCGAGCAGGGCCGATCTGCCAGCGGCCTGGCCTCACGGCGCGCAGCCGCATCTCCAGCACGGTGGTTCTGGTTGGGCCGGACGAAAAGGAGACTTCGGTGCGTTCGCTGCGAGAGATGATCTCGAAGCCGTTCAGGGGAGCAACCGTCAGATCCATTGGATCCGACGAATGACTCACCGCCTGAATGGTGTAGAGAATCTCCTCGCCTACCGCGACGTGGTCCTCGTCGACCGAGACGTGAAGCTCGGGCGCTCCCTGAAGCAGCGCAAAAAGAATCACGAGAGACGTCACCAGTCCTTCACTCCGGCGGCAGAGGCTCCGTGCATCCGCCGCTGCTGCTCCTCCCGGGTCTCCCGCTCGCGCCGTTCCATCGAGCTGAGAATCTGCTCGGCCTGGCTCTGGCTCAACCCACTGCTGGGTTGTTCCGCGGCGGCCGGCGGTGGCGTCTGCGGTTGGCCTCCGCTGGACGGCGGCTTCCCTCCGCCACCTCCGCCGCCGCCACTGTTGTTGGGCGGCGGAGGCGGCTGACGCCGCTCGGCCAGCTCGAGATTCCATTTAGCCCGAGCCGAGGACGGCTGCAGCCGCAGTGCTTCGCGCAGGCGATCGGCCGCCTGCCCCAGTAGCTCCTCAGTCTTCGCGGTGTCAGCCCTGGACGCGAGCAGGTTGACCAGACCCAGGTTGTACAAGGCGCGATACCGGAGGTCGGGATCCAGCGACTTGGCGGCCTGTTCCAGTGCACCGCGGGCGACATCGTATCGACCGGCTTCCAGCGCCGCAGTTCCTGCATTGTAGAAGGCGGTGTCTCGGGCCGTTCCGCTGCCGGCGTCCTTGAGAAACTCCGCCGCCGCCCGGGCGGGGTCTCCCGCCGTCATCGCGCGGGTTCCCGGGTCCGGTCTCTGCGCCGACGCGGAGCTCCAAACCAGCAATCCCGCCAGGCCGATCAGCGCCGGGCCGGGGCGTACCAGGGTATAGCCCAGGAGCAGGAGTGCGGCTCCTAACGCGGGGATCCAGCCCCGCGGTATCAAGTCGGCCGTTCGGGTCTCGGCAGTAGGGCTCCGTTTCATCGAGGACACCAGATCGCGCACGGCGCCGGCCTGATCGGGCAGCTCGTTGGGGACCAGCGTCCCCTCCGAGGCATCCACGATGGCGCTGAGAATGTCGTCCCGCCGTTGGGTGCGCACCACATTTCCGTTCTCGTCCTGCTTGTACTCGAGCAGCGTCCCCGATGAATCCCTGATCGGAATGCGGGTCGGAAGGGCTCGGCCTTCGGCGACCACGATGAGATGAATGCCGGCATCCTTCAGCGCTTCGGCGGCAGCCACGGCTTCTGGCAGCGTATCGTGAGCTTCCCCGTCGGTAAACAGAACCATGACCCGGTCGGCGGCGTCGGTGGCGGCACTGAGCAGGCCGGTTCCTTGTGCCAGCACTGAGCTCAGCGTTGTGCCTCCCTCACTCGCCAGATCCGGATCCAACGCGTCGAGGTACATCCGGACCGCACCACCGTCTACCGTGAGCGGCGCCAGGATATAGCTCCGACCGGCAAAGGCGATGAGCCCGAGCCGGTCGCCTTCCAGGTCCTGGATCAGGCGTCGGGCTTCGCGGTCGGCCCGCTGCAGCCGGCTCGGCGCCACGTCCTCCGCCAGCATCGAACGGCTGATATCGATGGCGAACACCAGGCTCAAGGCGCGTGTCTCGGTCTTCACCTGCGTCCGGCCGGCCCGCGGACCGGCCAGGCCAACAGCACCCAGCAGCCCGCTGAGCCCGAGGACCAGCGGAGCCCAGCCGCCTCTCGATCGCGCGAAGCGCCCCAGCGAAGGTGACCACCGCCGCGCGAGCCGGATGCGCTGCTGCCGGGCGAGCCAGGCGCCCACGCCGACGGCAAGGCCCACCAGCGGGGCCAGGAACAGCAGGAGCGGCGCGTCGAAGGTCACGGGACTCGCACCACCAGCGTGGAGCTGAGCAACAGCTCCAGTGCGAGCGCAGTGAGCCCCAGCAGGATCAGCGGACGGGTAGTCTCGTCGTATCGCGTGTACCGGGTGACCTGCATCGGGGTCTTCTCCAGCGCATCGATCTGGCGGAAGATCCGGCTCAAGGCCTCGCTGTCCTTGGCCCTGAAATAGCGGCCACCGGTTTTATGCGCGATTTCCTGGAGCAAAGGCTCGTCGATGCGCACCGGCAGCAGCTCGTAGCGAAACCCGCCCAATCCGCGGCCGGTTGGGATCGGTGCCTCGCCGATAGTACCCACGCCGATGGTGTAGACCTTGATCCCGAACGCGGATGCCGTTGCGGCCGCCGTGCGGGGATCGATCAGGCCCTTGTTGTTCTCGCCGTCGGTAAGGAGCAGCACCACCTTCGACTTGTCGGGCGCCCGCCGCAACCGATTGACCGCGGTTGCCAGTCCACTGCCGATGGCGGTCCCGTCTTCCAGCGAGCCGATCTTGAGATCCATCACCGCCTGTTCGATGACGGGATAATCCAGGGTGACCGGAACCTGGGTGAGTGCTTCGCCGGCAAAGGCCACCAGTCCGATACGGTCGGCCGCCCGGCCCCGAATGAATCCGACCGCTTGCCGCTTGGCCACCTCAAGCCGGTTGGAGGGAGCGAAGTCTTCCGCCAGCATGCTGCTGGAGATATCGATCGCGATGACGATCGCGATCCCCTCCTTCTTGATCTCGACGGTATCGCCGCCGATCCGCGGCCCCGCGGCGGCCAGGCAGAGCGCTGCGAGTGAAATGGCTCTGAGGATCGGCGGAAGCCTGACCCACCAGCGGCCACGGTTGGCCTGAGCGGGAAGTGTCACATCGCTGTAGCGCGCGGCCGGTATTTCCCGCCGCCGGCGGAGCCACCACCAGAGGGGAAGTGCAAGCAGGAGGAGTAGCAGCCAGGGACGCGCGAGACTCACGCCGCCTCCCGCAGCAGGCGGTCTCGCATCTCAAGCGTGGAACGGGAGAGCTCGAGCGCCTCGGGTGAGCCGCTGTGGCCGAAGCGGGCGTCGTCCAGAGCGCGAAGGAGATCGCCCAACTCGTCCAGCGGCCAGTCGGGACGGGCGGCAGCCAACTGCGCCAGGAGCCGCTCCGTGTCGAGCCCGGAATGAGCCGCCGCAACCCGCTGGGCCAGCGCGCTACGCAGGCGAACAGCGGCCACGTTGGCCACCGCGCGGTATTCTCCGTCGTCGGCCCAGCGGTCCAAAGGCGGCTCCGGCAGCTCCTGCAGGGGCAGCGCGGCGGGCACCGGCTTTCCTCGCCGCCGCCACCAGAAATGGAGCGGAACCAGGATGCCAAGCGCGAGCAGCCAGAGGATGATCAGCGGAACCGGGCTCGTATCGCGGCGGGTCACCAGAGTCGCCCGCGGTTGCGGTGGAATCAGCGAATCAGGAACCCCGGCTGGCAGCACGCTCTGGACGGTGATGTGAAGGGTTTGTCCCGGAAGCGAGTCGACCTTGCCTCCGGGGCCCAACAGTAGCGGACCGGGGAGCTCGACCTGCCGGGGTCCCGGCATCCAGATCACCGTCGGGTAGCTGATCCGCGCGGAGTCGCCGGTGATGACGACCCGCGGCCGGCCGAGCGGTTCCACCGGGTCGGCCGGGTCCCAGTCCGAGGCGCGCACCACGTAGCCGGATGGCACTGCAATCGAGCGGGTCAGCCAGATCGTGTCTCCTACGGTCGGCTGGGGTCCCTGCAAGAGCAGAGCGGCAACGGCAATGGATGCGATCATGCGCGATGGATCCGCCGGGCTCGCTGGGCAAATGCGCGCCGGAGAGGAAGAGCGTAGTCGGTGCCGGTTTCCAGATGGACCTGGTCCGCACCAGCCGCGGCCAAGGCGCGGGCCCGGTCCTCCCGCCTCCGCTCGGCCAGGTGGGCTACCCGGCGCCGGACGTCGCGGCTCCCGGTGTCCACCAGCACCCGGCGACCCGACTCCGCATCCATGATCTCGATCCAGCCTGACTCCGGCAGATCGTGCTCCCGCGGTTCATCCACCGTGATCGCCACGACCTCGTGCCGGGCCCCCAGACGACTCAACGGCTTCTCCCAGCCTTCGGCAATGAAATCGGAGAGAACGACCACAATACTCCGATGACGCAGCAGCCGGCTGGCATAGGACAGGCTGGCGCCGAGGTTGGTTCGCCGGCCCGCGGGTTGAAAGGCCACCAGATCGCGGATGACTCTCAGCGCATGCCGCCGGCCTTTGCGCGGCGGGATTACCCGTTCGACTGCATCGGAGAAGAGCAGTGCTCCCACCCGGTCGTTGTGGTAGGCGGCGGCCAGCGCGAGTACCGCTCCGACCTCCACCGCCAACCCTGCTTTCGTCTGCGGCTCGCCGAACCGGGTGGAGCCCGACTGGTCCACCACCAGCATCAGGGTGAGCTCTCGCTCTTCAGTGAAGGTCTTGACGTACGGGCTCGCCAGCCGGGCCGAGACATTCCAGTCGATCGCCCGGAAATCGTCGCCGTGCTCGTAGGCTCTGACTTCCGCAAACTCCATCCCCTGCCCCCGAAAGACCGACCGGTACTCCCCGGCAAACAGCGATCCCACCAGCCCGCGGGTGCGGAGCTCGATGGATTTGACTTGTTTGAGGATTTCGGGTGTGACGGGGTTGTTGGGCACAGTGAGGTCGGGAGTCTGGGGTCAGGAGTCAGGACTGAAGGCGAACAAATTATCGCA
>JBJMPB010000454.1:0-2902 GCA_045803455.1 Gemmatimonadales bacterium
AGGCATCTCCGTCGCCAGTTGAAGAGGCCAAGCGATCAGGAGGACCCAGGACGGGGCGTCTGGGTTGATGCCGCGCTTCGGGGCCGCGGCTGCTCGCTGTGGCCCAGCCTGGCGAGCCTCATGGCTGATCTTTTCAGTGACAAGGGGGTGGGGCGGGGATAGGCTGCTCGTCGAGCAGAGTCGAGGTGCCGAGTCATGGTTCGTGTGCTGTTGATCGCCAACAAGACGCTCGGGAGCGGCGAGGTTTCGGAGTTCGTTCGGAGCCGGATGGCCAAGGAAGAATGTCACTTCACCTTGCTGGTGCCAGCCACTCCCCGTCCGAACCGCGAACCGGCGTCTCGGCTAGCAGCCGGTTTGGCCAGTGCGAGTGAGGGATTCGACCCCGCCGATGGTGGCGAGGACAACTACGACTACGCCCGCTCGCGGCTGGAGTATGGGCTTGAAGTACTTCGGGGCTTAGGTGCATCGGGGGACGGCGAAGTTGGAGATCCGAACCCCTCCAGGGCTATCCACGAGATTCTGCAACGGAGGCAGTTCGATGAGGTCGCCTTGTCGACGCTGCCAAAGGGTGTCTCACGCTGGCTCGGGTTAGATATTCCTCACCAGGTTGAGCGCAAGTTCCACCTGCCAGTGACCGTCATTAAAGTCGCACAGGACTCCACCACACGGCCTTAGGAACTCTTGGGATCTGAGGTGCACCAGAGCACCCGCATAGCTTCTCCGAGCAGGCGACACCCGCTTGGGATAGGGGAGCTGCAATCTTCGACACGAGTGAGAGGCGATAGTCGGGTCAGCGTTGGGCGATACTCCGGTTCGACGTTTGCATCCCGTGGACTCACCGTTGCCTCCGTCTCATCGGGATGGAGATGCTTACGCGAGAGCGTTGAGCAGCTCACCCACGTGAAGGTCGGCGAGAGCCCGGCAGTACCGCGGGAAGACGACGTCCCAGAAGCCACCTACCGGGCCGGGCTGAAACCCCACGGAACTGACGATCCGGGCAGCCGCCAAGAGGATCGCGAGCCGGTAATCGTCCCAACACTGCTCGAAGGAGTAGCCCGCGACGCCCCGCTCGACGAGCAGCCTGTGGTAGCTCCGCAGCAGGTCCTGTTCGTGGTCTCGGCGCAGGGCCGGCTCGCACTGCCCGGCGATCAGCCAGGCGGCGTCGATCGCTGCATGCCCGCGGGTCGCGAGCTGCCAGTCGATGACGACCACCTCCGTCTTACCGTCGATCACGGGGAACAACAGGTTGTCGCCGTCGAAGTCATGGTGAATCAGAGTGCGCGGCTGCGTCTCCAGCAGGTACGCGCTCGTCGTGCGCAGATGCCGCCGCATCAGCTCCCCGGCCTCCTCAATCTCGAGAGACACCGGCACCGAGAGCCGGTCGAGGAAATTGGACCAGGATTGGACGACGACCTGCTGTATCTGCGGTGCCGAGGTCATCCCGGCAAGATTGAGCCACCTCTTCCTCTCCAGCACCGGGCTGTCCCACCACGCTGCGTGAACGAGGGCGATGGCCTCCAGCGTCAGCTGTAGATCCGTCAGTGACGAGCCAGCGACCCAACTGCCGTTGCGTGCCCCTGTGAGGTCTTCGAGCAGGATCAGCGACCAGCCCTCGCCCGGCTCGACGCCCGCAAAGTAACAGCGCGGACTCCGTACTGGGGTGTCGGCGGCGAGCTCTTGATAGAAGCGGACCTCCCGCTCGAAGAAGCCCATCGAATGCACGACTGCTCGCAGACCCGGATGCGGTGAGGAGAACTTGGCCACGAGCGTCAGGGGAGCGTTCGGCTCGACCAAGTCGTAGGAAAGCGAGAGCAGGACCAAGATTCCGGTCATTCCCTTGTCCGGATGTATCACCGTCCAAGCGAACGACTCGACCTTTGCCCGGTCGAGTGCACCTGAACTGCACAGCACGGCGGTCAGCCAGGGAGTCGTCAGCGCGTCCGGCTGATAGGGAAACTCCAAGATGGCTGTCACCCCCCGTACTGCTTCCTCGTCGTCACCTTGGCCCGTGCCCGAAACACTGTCAAGGGCGAAGGCCACCCGTCAGCACTCAGGCCTCTTCGCCTCCCTCCCAGCCTTGAGGCGACAGGGAAAGCACATGAGGAGCTCAGACTCTGACAGTCTGGAGCGGTACCTCGGGCGCCAAACTGGTAGGTCTGTCTGCCCCTCTGGCTCGGCTTGCTCTGCAGGCTCGGTGTCCGGCCCCTCTCGGAAGGAAGTGCCGTGAACTACAGCCCCACCTTCAGGACGGGTCTCATCCTGGCCTTCGTGCTCGGCCTGCTCGACATCGTCTTCACGTTCGTCCCAGTGGGGGCGGGTGGGCCGCCTGGGTTCATCTTGGTGATCGGGCTGCTGCTGGGCTTGATCACGTGCGTCGGCGTAGCCCTGGTCTGGCGTTCGAACGCTAGGGCGGCGCTGTGGGCCATCGTCGTCACCCGGATCCTGTCGTCCCTGTCCGCCATCCCGGCCTTCGGAGCCAACGTCCCCGCCTGGATCAAGGTCCTCGTTGCCGTCCAGATCGTGGTGACCGTCGTCGACCTGGTGCTGCTGCTCAAGCTGAATCGGCTGGCCGGCCGTCGGACCATGTGATGAGCGGCAAGGCCGAAGTCTGACCGCGCGGCTTGACGGAGCCGCACACGCCCAACAACCTCGTGCTCTCAAACGCTTTCAGACGAACCTCCTAGATCACAGGCCTTCCAGCGGTTGGTTCTGAGCCAGCTGCGGTGGAGGTGGGACTCGTGACTTTGCCAACGGCGGGGAGCAACGCCGGCCCAGCGTTCTCCATCCACATGAGGTGCGGCAAAGGGCAGCATTGCTGACTGTCGCCCCCGGAGCAGACATCAAGGTGTGCAGAGCATGTTGGGCAGAAGTCAGCGGCTCTGACCTCGGACCAGCACGGCCA
>JBJMPB010000535.1:0-7744 GCA_045803455.1 Gemmatimonadales bacterium
GGCGTTGTTGTTGCTGACATTGGTGTAGGCAATCCAGCGCCCATCGGGGGAGTAACGGCAGCCCGACTCGGTCCCGGGCGACGCGGTCAGCCGGTGCGCGGTACCCCCGGCGCGAGGCACGGTCCAGAGATCGCCGGCAAAGCTGAAACAGATTTCGGAGGCGCTGAGAGCGGGCTCTCTCAGAAGGAGTGGAGAACTACCCTGGCCGTATGCCGTGGCGACCAGAACGCAGGTCGAAGCAGTCAGCAGGCAGCAGCGGAGGACAGGCATTGGCCATTTCCTCGAGATTGCAGGCATGAAACTGGGAGCGGTTCCGCTCGAATAGGCACCGCGGTTGCCCGGAAGGCAACACCCCCGCGCCACCTGCACCCTTACCGACTCGCCTCCAGGCCGTAGATTCTGCCCCATGTCTGCCCCCCTGCCGGTCCAGCCCTACCTTCACACCGTGCTGGTAGTCGACGACGAAGAAGTGATGCGCGCTCTCCTCATCCGCACCATGGAATTCGAGCATTACCGGGTCTACTCGGCAGCCGATGGCGTGGAGGCGCTCGCGATCCTGGAGCAGAACTCGCCCATTGACGTGGTGATCGCCGACGTCAGCATGCCCCGGATGGACGGCCGCCAGCTCGCCCTGGAGCTCGCCCGGCGGCTGCCGCACATGCCCGTAGTGCTGATCTCGGGCGTTTATCTCCACGGCGGGTCGGATCTTCCGGGGCCGGTCTTGCCCAAGCCGTTCACCCCGATGGCCCTTGCGGCCCGGGTGCGGGAAGTGCTTTCCCTCCGTCCCTGACCCTCCGCTTCCTCAAGTTTACCGGCGGCATCCCGAGACTCTGCTCGGCTGCATCGGTTTATTCCCGGAAGAGGAGAGCTCGCGGTGGACGTTCGCGAGGCCAGGCTCAAAGAAGAATTCGCGGCTGAGTACCCAGGCATCCCTCCGGAGGTCTGGATCCCAGTGGCCGAGCTGGCCCGTAAGCTGGTGGAACGGCACCAGAGCGGGCGAAAGGCAGGCCGCTTCACCCGGACCTTCGATCCCACCCACTTTGAGTTCCGCGGCGGCGCGAGCGAGCCGCGCGCGCGCGGGGTGCGCACCCGAACCACAGACCGGAAACATCCCCAGAGGAAGAAGCTCGAAGATTCTGAAGGGCCACAGCTCGAATCCTGATCCGATACCAAACTCCCTGACCTCTGCATCGCCAGTTGATTTTCACCCCGCTCCCGGGTGATCCTCACGCGATGAGTACACCCCGACGTGTGATCCGCGATCCCGAAGGCCTGAACACCGGCTCCTGGCCCGTTCCTCCCCAGGATTTCATCACCCCGGTGGATCGGTTCTTCACCCGAACCCATGCGGCGGTACCTGTGATCGATCCCGATTCCTGGCGGCTCGAGATCGGCGGACTGGTGGAGCATGCCCGGAGCTACTCCCTGGCCGAGCTGACAAGTGGATTTACCCGGCGGACCGTAGCGGCCACGCTGGTGTGTGCCGGTCTGCGCCGGGACGAGTTTCTCGAGCTGAGACCAATGCCGGGCGAGCTCCCCTGGGGACCGGAACCTGCGAGCGCGGGGGAGTGGACCGGCGTGGCTTTGGGCGACCTGCTGCAGGCGATCGGGGTGAGGCGCGAGGCACGCCATGTGGAACTGATCGGTCTCGATCAGGTGGAGCGCCATGGCCGGCAGTTCGGCTTCGGCGGATCCATCGACCTGGTCAAGGCGCAGAGCGATGAGGTGCTGCTCGCCACTCATCTGAACGGCGCTCCACTTCCGCCGGCGCATGGCTTTCCTCTCCGGGCGGTGGTGCCCGGCTGGATCGGAGCCCGGAGCGTGAAATGGCTGGGCCGGATCAATCTGCGGAAGGACCCCACCGACAACTACTTTCAGACCCAGGCGTACCGGCTGCAGCGCGAGCCGAATCCGCGGGACCTGCGAGACGTTTCGGCGGGAATCGCTCTGACAGAGGTCCCGGTCAATTCGGTGATCCTGCATCCGGAGCCGAATCAGCTGTTGGCGCCGGGTAGAATCATCGTGCGGGGTTGGGCCATAGGCTCCGCCGCCCGGCTGATCACCAGAGTCGAAGTAGCGGCGGACGACTGGGGCGAGTGGCTTCCCGCCCGGATCCTGCCTCAGGAGTCGGCCTGGACCTGGGCTTTCTGGGAGGCGGAGCTCGACCTCGAGCCGGGGCAGTACACCCTGTGCGCCCGCGCCAGCGACAGCTCCGGCGCCACTCAGCCGCCCGACGTGCGGGACACCTGGAACGTAAAGGGGTACGTCAACAACGCCTGGCACCGGGTGCCGGTCAGGGTCGAGCGCTGACAGCAGCGTCCGGTGTACCTGCTTCCCCGACGCCCGTTGGTCCAATACTTTAGGGTTCGTCCGCAGGGTGGTACGCGCCCTGACGTTGCCCACCCATCACTCGATCGTGTCCAACACTCAGAATATGCGGCTTGCATCGCTGGCGCCGTCCTCGAGATTGCTGCGCTCTCCTTGGCTGCTTCCCGTACTCATGATCGGGATCAGTGCCATGGCGCTGGTGGCGGCCCGAATTTGGACCGGCTGGTCCCGGCTGCTGTATCTGGTGCCCTATACCTTCCTCGGCAACTCGCTGGCCCCGTTGCCCTACGATGGCGCCGTGTTGTATCTGGGTGGCCACTACTCGCTGCTGCTCATCGTGCTGGTGGCGGTTCTCGCGACGCTGGTGATCGAGGCCTGGAACATGGAGCTGCTGACCCGTCTCATGGCCCGCGAAGGCACCCGAGGATTTCGATCCCACCGGATCACTCAGTGGTCTCTCCGCTGCTATCGCAAGGCGCCATTCTGGTCGCTGGTGGCCACCTGCGTGCTCCCCATCGTGCCTCACTATCCCATGCGGGTCCTGGCCGTGTTGGCGGATTACCCCATGTGGAAGTACCAGCTCTCGGTGGTGCTCGGCCGGGGGACCCGCTACCTCGGGCTTGCCGGCATGGGCCTGGCCTATCGGGTCCCCGGGCCCTGGATTGCCGTGGGAAGTCTGGTGGTGCTGGCTTTGGGCATCCGCGCGGCTCGCCGGATGAACCAGTCGGGCGATAGCATGGCCAGCTTGCCGGGGGTAGCAGAGGAAGCATGAACCGCTGTTTTCTGCTGCTGGTGGACGGGCTTCGTCCCGATGTCGCCCAGCAAAGGCTCGAGCAGGGTGACCTTCCCCATCTCGCCAGCATGCTGCGCCGAGGTGGGCGCACCACCGCGATTACCGGATTCCCTTCGACCACCAGCGTTTCCTATCTGCCGTTCCTCACCGGGTGTGCCCCGGGCCGGTGCGACATTCCCTCGATTCGCTGGCTCGACCGTACCACTTACGGCGGACGCTGGTGGCGCGACCGCGCCGCGGTTCGGAGCTATTGCGGCTACCAGGCGCCGATGTTGGACACCGACATCAATCCGGCGGTGAAAACCATCTTCGAGCTGGTCCCGGAGAGTGTCGGCATCTTCACACCCGTGGCGCGCGGGCTCGACCGGAGCCGGGATCCGTCTCGGTTGGAGCGGCGGATCTGGGGCTCCGTCGCCCATGCCGCCAAGTGGCATCAGCCCTCCGACGATTCGGTCGCTCGCCATCTCCTCCGGTCGGCCGCCCAGCACTGGCGCTTCGTCTTCGCCCAGTTCCCCGCGGTGGACGGCTACACCCATCAGTCGGGCCACGACTCAGCCCCAGTCCACCGCGCCTTGCGTAAGGTTGACGATACGGTGGGCCGGCTGCGCGACCTGCTCCGGCGCCGGGGAGAGCTGGAGCGGAGCCTGATTCTTCTCGTGAGCGACCACGGGGCCTCGTCGGTGCACACCCATCTCGACCTGGCGGACTGGTTCCGGGCGCAGGGCGTCCCCACCATGTCTCATCCGGTGGTCTGGGAGCGGAAGCCCCGAGCGGCGGTGATGGTTGCAGGCAACGGATCGGCAATGGTGTACGCACGCCCGGACGAGCGGCGGAGCCGTCGCTGGTCGTTCGAACGGCTGCGCCAGCCGCAGGCATTCGGCAGCGACCGTGACCTGCTGTCTATGCTGTTGGCCGAACCGGCGGTGGCTTTGATCGCAGCCGAATCGGAGCACGGCGGGATTGCCGTGGCGAGCGGAGACGGCGAGGCCCGCCTCCATGAAGAGAACGGGATGATCGAGTACCGCCCCTGGGCCGGAGATCCGCTGCAGATGGGAGGCGCCTGGAAAGGCACCTCCCGCGACTGGCTGGAGCAGACGTGGAACGGCGCCTTTCCCGACGCCGCATTTCAGCTGCTGGACCAGTTCCGCACCAGGCGCACGGGCGATCTGCTAGTGGTGGCCCGGGAGGGCTACGATTTCCGGGACCGGTTCGAGGTGCCGGAGCACCGGGCAGGCCACGGCAGCCTGATCCGGGTGCACATGCAGACGCCCGTCTGGGCCAGCGAGCCGGTGCCGAGCAGCGCGCTTCGGACGGTCGACCTGTTCCCGGCCATGCTGGACTGGCTGGGAGTCTTCGTCCCAGACGATATCGACGGCCGGCGGCTGTGGAATCCTTCCAAGCGGGGCCACTCCAAGAAGTCAGCTCTGGAAGACCCTGTGCCGGCATAGCCAGAAAGCTGGTTATCCGCCGGCTTCGACCGGCTGTTCTGCAGCCCGTTTCAAATCTTGGGCAAAACGTTCGAAGATCGGCCTGAAATCCGGCATAGAACGTCCCACCAGCGGCAGCAAGATCCCAGTGAAGCGCTCTTCCATGATAAAGTCGGTGGTGCAGTCAGGGCCCGCCCGCAGCAGGAAGGTCCGGGCTCCCTTGAAGACGGGAGCCAACCCACCGGTCCAGGTCATTCGCTCGTTAGGGATGAGGTCGGACACCCGCGGCCTAAAGGATCGATCGGTGCCGGGCACATGGAGGGTGAGACGCTCGCCTTCGCGTATCTGCCCGTCGATCCGGGTTACAGTGCTGTTCCACCGGTGATATTCCGGAGCCTCAACGAGCAGATCCCAAACTTCGTCGGGAGTCGCCTTAACATGGATTTCGACTCTGCAGCGAAGGGAAAAGGTACTGCGGGACTGGGTGACTCTCGCGCCGTCCATAGTTGTCGTCCACTCTGAGAGACCTTAGACGAATGCGCGTACCGGTCGGGCGGTCGCGCGTTCACGCACCCGCTCCGCGGGTACCCGGCGCCGGGCCCACTACACGTAGTTGCAAAGAGCGGCTCAGGCGGCCAATTTCCCCTCACAATTCGGGTCCGTAGCTCAGTTGGATAGAGCGCTTGCCTCCGGAGCAAGAGGTCGCGCGTTCGAGTCGCGCCGGGCCCACTCTCATCAAGAGGTCGCGCGTTCACGCACCCGCGGCGCGGGTACCCGGCGCCGGGCCCACTCCGTTTATGAAGAAAAGGATTCGTCGCCGGCGGGATGCCGACCCCGTCGAGGGACTGAAGAAATACGGCGAGACCCGATTTGCCGACCCCACCAACAAGAAGTACCCGATCGACACGCCTGGCCGGATCAAAGCGGCCTGGGCCTACATCCACCAGCCCAGCAATGCCCAGAAATACAGTGCGGCGGAGCGCCGGACCATCATCAGCCGAATCAGACAGGAGGCCAAACGGCGGCGGGTTGCGCTTCCAGACCCCCAGGAATTCCTGGAGCTGATGGCCCGGGTGCGTTCCCGGAAGCGGGACTCGAACTAAGTCAGGAGGCGGTGTCTTCCAGCGCGAACCGGACCGCGTCCACCGAGGTATGGATCGGTCCCTCCCGCAACACCGTGCAGGTCCGCGGCGCGGTGGGGCTGCTTCCGTTGGAAAACCAGGCGTAGCAGAGTAGGGCGCGGGGATGCCCGAGGATGTCGAACAAGGCCACCTCGAACTCCTGGCTTTGCTCCCGGACCCGCTCGGAGGCCCGGTAGGTTGCGGGACAGCGGTGAGCCCGCTCGACCGCCGTCTTCAGCTCCGCGATTTCAGTATCGTTCATGTATTCCTTACGTAGGACTGTTGCGCCTGTGTGACTCGCTGTGTGATTCGGGCGTGGAGACGCCGCCCCGGAATTCGAAATGGTCGGACCTGAGAACCCGCTCCGGTGCCATATACCCGCGGTCGGGCTGGCGGAGCATCCAGGCCACCACCCGATCGGCCAATAGCGCTGCCGGCTCCCAGCGGCCCGGTTCCAGTGGCGGATAGAGGTGAGCAAACTCGGGCCTGAGACGCGCCTCTCGAGTCCTTCGTTCCTGGAGATCGGTTCGGTCCACGTTATCCACGCTGGTCTCCTGATCGCACGTACTTCTCCCAGACCGCATTGTGGCACAACGCGGAATGGCTGTTCTCCAGTGGTATACCGCTATGATCGGCTATACCGGTGGGCCTTCGACTGCGAGCAAAGTAGCGGATAAGGTCGCTATCGCGGTGACTCTGCTCACGCGATGTCGCCAGAGACCGCTGCGTGATGTAGCTTATCCCAACAGAGCCGAACGGCTCACCCGTTGCGCCCTCCTCGTGGGGAGGGCTCCTGAACGCCCTCGAGGCGCCGGAGCCTTCATGCCCACACGTCGGATCTCCTATTCTCGGCGACAGCAGTCACCCGCCTCCCTGCCCTACGTGGAGCCCATCGCTCTGGTTCCGCGTCCTGACCCCTTCGATGATCCCGAGTGGATCTTTGAACCCAAGTACGACGGCTTCCGCGGCCTGGCCTATTCCTCCGGCTCCGGCTGCGAGATCCGGTCCCGCCGCGACATACCACTGAGGCGTTTCGACGACCTTTGGACCCGGTTGTCCGAGGTGCTGCGGGGGAGAGAGGCCATCCTCGATGGGGAGATCGTGGCCCTCGACCGCAGAGGGAAGCCGGTCTTTGAGAGCCTGGTGCGGCGTCAGGGCTTCATCGCCTTTGCCGCGTTCGACCTGCTGTGGCTGGACGGAAAAGACCTCAGAGGCAAGCCCCTGGTCAGTCGAAAGGAGTTGCTCGGTTCTCTGCTGCCGGAGGACACCGGGCCCCTCTACAAGGTGCTCGCCATCGAGGAGCATGGCCGGGCGCTCTTCGGGGCGGCGCGGCGAATGGATCTGGAGGGGATCATCGCCAAGCGGAAAGCCGATCCGTACGAGCCGGGCACGGTATGGTACCGCATCGCCAATCCGGCTCACCGGCGGATAACCGCAGCCTCTCCCCCGGCTCAGCTGCGGCGTACGGCGCACTCCGCCCCAGATTAATGGGCGGTCGCCACGCCCTGCCTCGGGATTGACTCCAACCCCGAGACCCACAAGCTTGGTACACCGAGTTGGTTGCACGGTCGCACTCAATCGAGCCGGCCATTCACTCGCCGTAACCCCGTGACTATCACAACTGCTCTTTCGTGACTAGAACACCGTGGATGGAGCGGCTGAGGCCTTATCTCTGGGCCCTCATTGCAAGCGCCGTGGCAGTCCTGCTCCGTTCGGCCCTGAGCCCGACGGTAGGGGTGAGACTGCCGTTCATCACACTGTTTCCCGCGGTATTCGTCTCCGCCTATCTGGGTGGCTTTGGTCCCGCGATTCTGACCACGCTCATCGGCGTCCTGGTCGCCGTTTTCTGGTTTAGCTCTGCCTCGTATGCTGCCACCTTCTCGGACCCCATCGCTCAACTGGGCATGGGACTCTTCGGGTTGTGCGGCATAGGCGTAGGCTGGTTGGGTGAGACTCGGTTCAGAGCTCATATCAAGACCAGGGAAGCCTTGCGCGTCGCGGAGCGGGAAATTGCCCGTGCCGAGCAGGAGGCGGTCCGGGCCGAAGAGGAGGCCGCCCGGGCGGAAGAGGAGTCC
>JBJMPB010000571.1:0-3101 GCA_045803455.1 Gemmatimonadales bacterium
ATCGACCGAGGTCGATCCGTTCGCCTTGAACACCGGCGAGAGCTCCGCCTCGGTGTATTCCCGGGCGAGAGAGCCGGAACCAAGTAGTCGGCCCTGAACAACCCACAACTGATTGAGGTTGAAGGATTCTTTGTCGTCGAGAAGCATTGTAAAATGCCGGTTCCTGGGTGCTGGCCCACTCAAACCTGGTGTTTTGCCATGGGACCCAAGCCGATGCTGCCGAGTTCCGGCGATCTCTATCGCAGCCGTCTCGATCAGATCCTCGATCCGCGTCACGCGCTGTATCGGCTCGCCGCGCTCATCGACTGGGACAGGTTCGATCAGGAATTCGGCCGCTTCTATCGGGCTCTGGGCCGGCCTGCTAAGCCGACCCGGCTGATGGTGGGTCTGTCGTATCTCCAGCACACCTTCAACCTGTCCGATGAAGCCGTGGTGCAGCGCTGGATCGAGAATCCGTATTGGGAGCGCCGGGAGACCGGCAAAGAGCAGGTGGTGCAAGTCCACCGCGATGAAGGAGTAGCGATCCACATCGACCCCGAGCCGTGCGAAGGCCGCCGCGAGGCTGTCGTCGAAGCGTCGGCAGGGGCACGTGCAGGCCAGCCGTGGAGCCACGATAGGGTTTATATCCCGGATGCCGACACGCTCCAGTACGTGGAAGGCAACATCCCACAGCCCGTCACCGCAAGGGCTGCGGGGATCCGGCGTGGTCGCAGACCCTGGCATGCACGCACGCTCTTTGCGCGGGAACCGGGAGATCTCCGGCTCGACCGTCAGTGTGCGTATCAGCCGACGGTCCGCATCGGGAAGGCGAGGAGCCGAAGCCGATGATGCACGAGCCGGAGAAGTCTGACCTCGCCATAGTAGCAACGAAGCCTGCGAACAAAGCCGGGGCACCGGCCGCGGAGCGGGGGGAGCCAAGGGCGGGGACCGAGGGAAACACGGGCCATCCACGCACGCCCCGGACGCAGAGCCGGGCCAGCGTGTCACCGGGGCTGGACCGTGTACGGCACGCTGCAAGGCAGCGGAAGAAGGAGACGTTCACCGCACTGCTGCACCATGTCACCGTCGATCTGCTGCGGGAGTCGTTCCAGGCGCTTGAGCGTCAGGCTGCGCCCGGGATGGATGGTCTGACATGGCAGGACTACGAGGCAAACCTGGAGGCCAATCTTCAGGATCTGCATCGCCGGGTCCATCGCGGCAGCTACCGGGCGAAGCCGGTTCGGCGGCGGTTCATACCGAAGCCGGATGGCCGACAGCGACCGCTGGGTGTAACCGCTCTGGAGGATAAAATCCTCCAGCGTGCCGTGGTCAGAGTTCTCAACGCGATCTACGAGGAGGATTTCCTCGGGTTCTCGTATGGGTTCCGGCCAGGGCGCAGTCAGCACCATGCGCTCGATGCGCTTTCGGTTGGCATCAATGCCATGCGCGTGAACTGGATTCTCGATGCCGATATCCGGAGTTTCTTCGACCAGATCGACCAGGCGTGGTTGCTCCGGTTCCTGAGGCATCGGGTCGGTGACGAGCGCATCATCCGCCTTGTGCTCAAGTGGCTCAAGGCGGGCGTTCTGGATGAGGGAGAATGGAGCGTCAGTGACAGGGGGACACCGCAGGGATCAGGGGCCTCGCCCCTGCTCGCCAACGTCTACCTGCACTATGTCTTCGATCTCTGGGCCGAGCAGTGGCGACGGCAACACGCCAACGGCAAGGTCATCATCGTGCGCTATGCCGATGATGTGATCGTCGGCTTTGAGCACGAAGGCGACGCGCGGCGGTTCCGGGACGCGATGCGTGAGAGGCTCGAGCAGTTTGGACTCGAGCTTCATGGGGACAAGACCCGGCTGCTGGAGTTCGGTCGCTACGCGAGCGAGCGCCGGCAGCGGCGAGGCCTTGGCAAACCGGAGACGTTCCAGTTTCTCGGGTTTGTGTTCATCTGCGGCAGGTCACGGCTGGGGCGCTTTCAGCTCCAGCGCCGGACCCGGGCGGACCGGATGCGGGAGAGATTGCGTGCCATCAAGGACCAGCTGCGGAAGCACATGCATGCTTCCATCCCCGAACAGGGGAAGTGGCTGAAGTCCGTGATGACGGGCTACTTTGCCTATCATGCGGTGCCCACCAACATGCGATCGTTACAGAAATTCCGCCATCGGGTGATGGTGGCGTGGCGCCGAACGCTGCGCCGACGGAGCCAGAAAGACGGGATGAACTGGCAACGGATGATGCAGATTGCCGACGCATGGCTGCCGATGCCCCGTGTCCTTCATCCCTGGCCTGACCAGCGCTTTGCCGTCACACACCCGAGGTGGGAGCCGAATGCCTGAATAGGGCACGTTCGGATCTGTGCGGGGGGTGCCTGGCAACAGGCATCCCTACCGCGAACAGTGGTTCTGCGGCTGCGAGTACTTCCAGCATCAGCTGCCGTGCGATCCAAGCTCGCTCACCCGCTGGCGCAAGCGGCTCGGGCCAGACGGGCTGGAGACGCTGCTGGCCGCCACCATCCAGACCGGGCTGGAGAGTGGTGCCGTGAGGCCCTCAAGCCTGGAGCGGATCAGCGTCGACACCACGGTGCAGCCCAAGGCGATCACCCATCCCACCGACGCGAAGCTCTATCTCAAGGCTCTCCTCGCCCTCGTGCGGCAGGCCAAGCGGCATGGCCTTGAGCTGCGTCAGGCCCACACCCGCCTGGCCAAACGGGCGGCCGTGCAGGTGGGCCGCTATGCTCATGCACGGCAGATGCGGCGCATGCGGCGCGAGTTGAAGCGGCTGAAGACTTATCTCGGGCGGGTCTACCGCGATGTGGTCCGCAAAGTCGTCGGTGATGTGGAGCTCTCGATCCAGTTTGCTCCTCTGCTTGGCCTAACGGAGCGTCTTCTGACCCAGGAGCGCACGAGCAAGAACAAGCTCTACAGCCTTCACGCCCCAGAGGTGGTGTGCATCGCCAAAGGCAAAGCGCATCGGCCGTACGAGTTCGGCAGCAAGGTCGCGCTGGCGGTGACCAACCGCGAAGGCTTCGTGCTGGCCTCCAAGGCGCTGGAGGGCAACCCGTATGATGGCCACACGCTCAGCGCTACCGTGGATCAGGTCGTGGCCATGACGGGCGTGGA
>JBJMPB010000614.1:0-3283 GCA_045803455.1 Gemmatimonadales bacterium
TGCGGAAGAGCACCTCGGGTGGGCGAGATTCGTTGACTCTCTGGGCACCCTGTACGAGGCCGTGCACCAGCATGCGCCTGCGAAATCGGCCTGAGCTGATCATGCCCGGCGCCAATCTCGTCTCCGTGATCATTCCGGCCCGCAATGAAGCCCGCGGTATCGCCGCGGTGATCCGGGCCGTCCAGGCGCAGAGTCCTGCCGGCTGGGATCTCGAGATCATCGTAGTAGATGACGGATCGTCCGACGGAACAGCGGAAAGCGTTCGCGCCGCCGGCGCGCAAGCCTTGGTACTCGAGTGCGGCACCGAGGGCGGAAATCCGGCACGGGCCAGGAATCTCGGAACTGCCGCAGCCAAGGGCGATCCCATCGTCTTTCTCGACGCTGACTGCATTCCCGAGTCAGGCTGGCTCGCCCGCTTGCTGAAGGCCCATGACGCGGGAGCAGCGGTGGTAGGGGGTGCGTTGGATCTGCCGCAGGGTGTGTCCCTCACCGCCCGTTGCGACTACTACTGCGGGTGGTATCACGTCCACTCCAAGCGACCCTCAGGGGCCGTTCCGAACCACCCACCGGGCAACTTGAGCGTGCGCCGCCAGGTGTTCGTCAGGAGTAGCGGCTTTACCGAGCAACAGCCGGTAGCCTATGCCCATGAGGAGCTGGCCTGGCAGGGGGAAGTGCAGCGATCGGGCGGTACAATCGTCTTCGAGCCTACCGCGGTAGTCCGGCACTACAACCGCCCGGGCTTCGCCAACCTGCTCAAGCGGAACTACCGCTGGGGCTACAGCGCCATCGAGAGTAAGGCTGCAACCAAGGCGGCCCGAATGGCATGGCTCTATCGATATCCCGGGCTCCTGGTGGCGGCCAGCATTCCGCTGGCAATCGCCAGCACCGGCTACATCGTCGGCTGCTGGCTGCGCGCCGGTGTCACGGAGCCACTGCTGATGTTGCCGGCGGTACTTGCCGCCCGGTTGGCCTACTCGATGGGTCTCGCCGCTGGTGGGGTGCGATGGATTCGCTACGGAACGCTCGCTCCTGCCACCAGGGCTCGTTGGGAATGACGTCGCTCACCATGACGGCAGCGATCTGTACCCGGAACCGCCCACTCGAGCTGGCGCGGGCCCTCGACTCGCTGCTGGCTCAGTCGATGGCGCCGGCCGAAATCATGGTGGTGGACAATTCGCCGTCTGATGAGGCGACGGCGATCCTGGTGACCCAGCGCTTTTCCGGAGTCCGCTATCTGCGCGAGCCGGTGCCCGGACTCGACTTTGCCCGCAATCGGGCACTGGCAGAGGCCGCGGGCGAGATCGTCGCCTTTCTCGACGATGATGCCGTGGCGGACCGGGACTGGTGCCGGGCATTGAAGCAGGTATTCGAGTCCGCTCCCGACGTCGCGGTGTGCACCGGAAGGGTCGAGCCGCTGCTGCTGGCGAGCCCGGGACAACTTCTGTTCGAGCTGAACGGAGGGTTTTCCCGGGGCAGTCACCGGATCCGGCTGCCCGACCATGCTACCAAACGGCTCCATGGCTGGCCCGCGCCGCTGATCGCCTGGGCCATCAGCGTGGGCTGCGGCTGCGCCTACGCGGTGAGGCGCGGGGCGGCCCTGCAACTGGGCGGCTTTGATGAGGCGCTCGACCTGGGGGGCGCATTACCCGGAGGCGGAGACCACGATCTCCTCTGGCGCGCGCTGCAGTCCGGCTGGAGAGTCGAATACGAGCCGGAGGCCGTGGCCTGGCACGAGCACCGTCGCGAGGCCGAGGCCGCGTACGATCAGATCATCGGGCATCAACGAGCCCTGCTCGCCTTTCTGTGCAAGCAGGTGTCGCATTCTTCTCTCGGGAGCGCGCTGCCTCTGCTGGCGTATCTGAGCTGGCGACTCCTGAAGCCAGGCGTACGGCTGGTGCGGCGTGGCCTGGGTCGCGATCCACTCCCCATCGGGGTGCTGCTGCGGATGTGGGGCAACTGCTTCATGGGCCTGGGCGCCTATCCACTTGCCTGCCGGATCGCCAGAACCCGGCGGGAGCAATACGCCGCATGAGCGCCCGGTTTCAGTTGACTCGCCCCGCCACCTCGGCCGAGGCGCCATTCCGGTTAGGGCAGCTGTGGCGGTTTCGTGAGCTGCTGCGGAGTCTGGTTATCCGCAATCTCAAGGTGAAATACCAGCGCTCACTGCTGGGCTTCGTCTGGACGATGCTGAATCCGCTGCTCACGGTAGGAATTCTGGTTCTGGTGTTCAGCCATGTGGTCCGCATTCCCCTGCCGGACTACTGGGCCTTCGTGCTCAGCGGATACTTCGTCTGGAACTGCGTGCTCCAGACACTGAACACCGGCACCTACATCTTTGCGGAGCATTCACGGCTCACCCGCAGCGTCGCCTTCCCCAGCGAGATCCTGGTGTTCGGGGCCGTCGGCTCGCGCCTGCTCGAGTTTGTAGCGGAGATCACGCTGGTCTTGATCCTGCTGGTCGCGTTCCGTCATCACCACGTTCCCGCCAGCTTTGCCTTGCTTCCCTTGCTGCTGGTGATTCAGACGTTGTTGGTGATCGGCGTGGCTCTGCCCATCGCGACACTCTCCGTTTTCTACTACGACGTCCAGCACGCGCTCCCGATTGCGTTGACCACGTTGTTCTATTTGTCGCCGGTTTTTTACCCGGCGGACATGGTACCGGAGGCGGCCCGGGTCTTCTATTTCTGTAACCCTTTTGCCGGCCTGCTATCGCTTTATCACGAGATCCTCTACGCCGGCCACATCCCGTCTTCCGCGGCGCTTCTGGGGATGTTCGCTGCGGCCCTCCTGGTCTACCTCATCGGCTATGGCATCTTCCATCGCTACGCCAGCGTTTTTTCCGAGATCGTCTGAGCGCGCCGCTGAGGCCGCGGTCGAGCTTCGGGATGTCTCGAAGCGGTTCTACTATTACGAGCACCGCACGAGCAGCCTGCGCGAGTGGTTCATCCGCCGGGTTCTGCGCCGCCCTCTTCACATCCGTCGCGCGGAGTTCACCCTTCGCGACTTCAATCTTCGCATCGCACCCGGTGAAGCGGTTGCGCTGATCGGCTCCAACGGCTCCGGCAAGAGCACGGCGCTTCGGCTCATCGCGGGGATTTACCAGCCGTCGAGTGGAGCGATCGAGACCAAGGGGCGTCTGACCGCGGTGATCGAGCTGGGAGCCGGGTTCCACCCCGAGCTTACCGGCGCCGATAACGTCGGTCTCTATGCCGCGGTCTTGGGCCTCGGCCGCAAGGACCTGTTGGCCCGCTATGACGAAATCGTCGATTTCGCCCAGACGCGG
>JBJMPB010000643.1:0-2860 GCA_045803455.1 Gemmatimonadales bacterium
ACCTGGCCCTTGTCCTGGGCGTAGTCACCGGGCTGCTCGGCCTTGATCTCGTACTGCAGCCCGCCCTCCTTGAGCCCGTCCAGGAAGCCCTGCCGGCGGTTGGGTCCGACGAACTCGTCGGTCGCCGGACCGGTCAGGATCACCATCTTGATGCTCTTCTTGCCCATATCGAGGAAGCGCTTGGCGGTGATCTTGCCCGACTCCCGGCCGATGGTGAGATTATCGGACTGGACGGCGGTGGCACCCGTGCCCGGAACGCTGGTGTCGATGTAGATGACGGGGATCTTCGAGGCGATCTGCGTCATCATTTCCTTCTGCCCCTTCACGCTGGTGGCATTGACCACCAATACGTTGGCGCCCTGGGCCATCATCGCCTGCATCTGGTTCATCTGGATGGCTGGATCCTTGTTGGCAGCTTGGAAGAGCAAGGAGAAGCCCTTCTCCTTGGCGATCTGCTCGGCCTGCACCTCCATGGCGGCAAAATAGGGCGCCTGGAGCTGCTGCTGGGCGAAGCCCACCACCACGTTGCTGACGTTCGCCTGTACGCCGTTCGCCGGTCCCGCCGCCGGCTGCTTGGACGGATAGATCTGGCCACACGCCGTCAGCAACAAGATGCTCGTTGCCGCCGCCCCAGAGCCGGCTCGCAGACGACGCCGCCTGCTTGTTCGCATGCCCCACTCCCTCACGTGCCGAACCGCGCTACTTCGCCGCAGGCTCAGGCGAATCAATGGGCTTCTTCCGCTTGAACTGCACGGTGGCCAGCGTCACCGCGACCAGGATCAGCGCTCCGCGGAAAGCGTCCTGCAAGAAGGTGGAGACGTTCAACAGGGACAGCAGGTTAGCGATCACGGCGAAGATGATGGTGCCGACGACCGTCCCGAAGACCGTTCCGTAGCCACCTGACAGTCGGGCGCCGCCGATCACCACCGCGGCGATGGCTTCGAGCTCGAGGAGGTTGCCAGCCGTCGAGGTGCCACTTCCGAACCGGCAGAGGAACATCCAGCCACCGAGCCCGACGAGCAACCCGGCCAGGATGTAGACCGACCACAAGGTGGCGCGAACTGGGATGCCGGAGCTTTGCGCTGCCTCCTTGTTGGAGCCGACGGCGTACACCCGCCGACCCCACACCGTGCGGCTGAGCAGGAAACCGATGAGCAGCACCATCAACAGCCAGACGATGGCCAGCACCGGAATGCCAAGGATCGTCGTCTGGCCCAGATCAGCAAAGGTAGCTGCGGCCTTCGGGGTGATCGGGATGCCGTTGCCGTAGGCGTAGACGAGGCCGCGTGCCAACGCGAGCATGCCCAAGGTCACGATGAACGGCTCGAGGCCGCGGAAGGCCACCAACCATCCGTTCACGGTACCGACGACGCCGCCGACAACCAGGGCCACGACGAGCGCCAGCAGGACTGACGGACCGCCGAAGAGACCGGCCGCGAGGACAGCGGCCAAGCCCAGTCCGGAGCCCACACTGATGTCGATGCCGCCGGTGAGGACCACGATCAGCTCGGCCAAGGTGACGACGCCGATGATGGACATCTGCAGCAGCAGGTTCGTGAGGTTCGTCCCGCTCCAGAAGACCGCCCCCTTTGTGATCGTAGCGACCAGGAGGATAGCCACCAGGATGTAGAGGGCGTACTGACCCTTGAGCCAGTTCGCGATGGCCTGGCCTCGGGAATAGTGCTCCTCTTCGTGCTGGTGGACTGGAGGCAGAGTGCTGCTCGCGGTCATGGAACGAACTCCCTTGCTGAATCAGTCCGGCAGTCAGTCTTCATGCGACAGAGCCGTCCGAATGAGGTCATCGGTGTCGGCATGTTCGGGGTCGAACTCATCAACGATCCGGCCGTTGCGGACGACCAGGATGCGGTGGCAGAGGGACAGGAGCTCCTCGGCTTCGCTGGAGACGACCAGCACTCCCTTGCCGCGGGCGGCGACCCTCTGGATGATCTCGTAGATGTTTGCTCGGGCACCAACGTCGATGCCCTTGGTCGGCTCGTCGAGGACCACGAAGTCGGGGTCGGTCTCCATCCATTTGGCGACGACGACCTTTTGCTGGTTGCCACCACTCAAGGTGCGAGTGTAGGTCTTGGTGCCACCCTTGACCTGGTACTCACCGATGAGCTCGCGAACACGCTTGTTCTCCACGGCGGCGTTGACGACGCCGGCGTGTGCCATCTTGGGCAGAACCACCAGGCTCATGTTCTCGCCATTGTCGAAATCCTTGACGAAGCCCTCCAGACGGCGATCTTCGGTCAGGTAGGCGATCCCCTTGGAGACCCCCGCCTGGGGGTTCGGCAGGTGGACTTCCTCCCCGTGCAGCTTGATCGAGCCGCTGACGGCCGGACGCTGACCGGTGATCGTGCGCGCGATCGAGGAGCGTCCACTGCCGACCAGTCCGTAGAGCCCAACGATCTCGCCCGGATTGACGTCGAACGAGATGGCCTTCGCCGCTCCGCCATACAGGTCGCGGACTGACATCACGGGAACCTGGCCCGCCGGGGACTGAATCGGGCTTGGCCGGTCGAGGGCCTTGAGGGCTTGTCCGATCATCAAGGTCGTGATCTCGTCAGGGTTGCTGTCGGCGGCGTTCAGCACCTTGATCAGCTTGCGGTTCCGCAGCACGGCGATGCGGTCGCACATGGCGAAGACCTCGTTGAGCCGGTGGGAGACGAAGATGATCGATGTCCCTGCCTTCTTCTCGCGCTCGACGAGGTCCAAGATGTCGTTGAAGTGCTCCTCGCTGGTCGAGGCGGTGGTCTCGTCCAAGATCATGATCTTGTGGTTGGTCACAGCTGCGCGACTCAGCGACAGCATCTGACGCTGGCCCGGCCCGAGGTCGCGGGCCAGATGACGGGTCGAC
>JBJMPB010000095.1:0-5121 GCA_045803455.1 Gemmatimonadales bacterium
GGCCCAGGCTGAGACCGAGGAGCCAGGTACGCTGGATCAGGCCCTTCGCGCTCTGCTCGATCGTCACGTGCAAATTGCCCACTCGTTGCCTGGTGCGGAGGCAGCACTGGACAGCATGCTGGCCGACGGGGAAGCGCTGCGGTTGGAGCTCAAGGGTCTGGGAGACCGGCGCCCGAGCCCGGCTCAGCTGGATGCCATTGCGGGGCGGGGAGAGCTGTGGAGCTCGAGGCTGGTTGCCGGTGCGCTGAGTGGCGCCGGCGTCAATGTCACCTGGATCGATGTCCGGCCGATCATGGTGACCGACGCGCGCTTCACCCGGGCCACACCCTACATGCAGGTCATCAACACCCGGGCCCGGGAGTGCCTGCGGCCGCTCTGCGAGGCTGGACAGGTGCCGGTCACCCAGGGGTTCATCGGCGCCACTGCGACCGGCGCCAGCACCACTCTGGGCCGGGGAGGATCGGACTTTACCGCTGCGTTGCTGGGGGCGGCCCTCGAGGTCAGCCGGGTCGAGATCTGGACCGATGTGGATGGCCTCATGACCGCCGACCCCCGGATCGTGCCCAGCGCGCGGACGCTCAAGGCCGCCAGTTACGAGGAGGCCGCTGAGCTCGCCACCTTCGGCGCCAAGATCCTGCACCCGGCAACGGCGCTGCCGCTGGTGCGGTCAGGCATTCCGATTGTGATTCTCAACTCCCGGCACCCGGAACGCAGCGGAACCACTATCGAGCCGGAAGCTGTCGTGGAGCAGGTGGGCGACTCGCCGATTCGCTCGATCTCCTGGAAGCAGGGAATCACGGTCATCAATATCCGTGCACCCCGCATGCTGGGCGCATTCGGCTTTCTTCGCGCCCTGTTCGAGATCTTCGAACGCCACGAGACGGTGGTGGACGTTCTCGCGAGCGGCGAAATCAGCATCTCGATCACCATCGAGGACCGCTCCCGGCTCACTCCGCTGCTGCGCGATCTGGAGGAGCTAGGCGAAGTATGGGTCGAAGAGCGGCGGGCAATCATTGCCGTGGTGGGAATCGGTCTGCGCAACACGCCCGGCCTGGCGGCGCGAGTCTTCAATGCCGTGTGGCCGGCCAACGTTGAGGTGATTTCCCAGGGCTGCTCCTCGATCAACATGACCTTTGTCGTGCGACAGGAGGACGGGCCTGACGTGGTGCGGCGGCTGCATCGTGAATTCTTCGGAAGCGACTGATGCACATCGCCATCATCGGCAACGGCAAGATGGGCACGGCGGTAGCAGCTCTCGCCCAGGAGCGAGGACACATCATCCAAACCGTGATCCGGCATGCTGAGAACGCCGATGGCCAAGCCCTCACCGGGGAGCGGCTGAGGGGGGTCGACGTGGCGGTGGAGTTCACCCGGCCCGACTGCGTCGTCAGAAATCTGGAGCGCCTGGGCGAGCTGGGGATACCGACCGTAACCGGAACGACGGGCTGGGCAGACGAGCTCCCCCGGGTGAGTCACTGGTTTCGGCAGCGGCGGGGCGCCCTGCTCCACGCAGCGAACTTTGCGGTGGGGGTTCATCTCTTTCTCCGCGCGGCCCGGGAGATGGCGCGGGCTTTCCGCGGCCGTTCGGAGTTCAGCGTCTCGATCGAGGAAGAGCATCATCGGTCCAAGCTGGACTCGCCTTCCGGCACAGCGCTCCTGTTGCAGGGCCAGCTCCGGACTGAAGATCATGATCGCGATTTTCCAATTTCCTCGACCCGCCTGGGTGATGCCGTGGGCACCCACACATTGAGGTATGATGGTCCTTACGAGACGGTCACCTTGCGCCACGCTACTCAGAACCGGAAGACGTTCGCGGCGGGTGCCTTATCCGCGGCCGAATGGCTGCCTGGCCACGAGGGCGTATTCACCTTCGAGCAGATGTTGTTCGGCCCGTCATGACCCGCCTGCAAGGTTGCGGGACGGCTCTGGTCACTCCGTTTACGGAATCGGGGGCGGTGGATTTTCCGGCGCTCCGGGCTTTGGTCGATTGGCAGATTGCCGAAGGCATCGATTTCCTGGTCCCCTGCGGATCCACTGGTGAAGCACAGACTCTGAACGATTCGGAGCGGGAACGGGTCGTAGCTGCGGTGGTGGAGCTCGCCAACGGCAGAGTTCCGGTCATGGCTGGAGCTACCAGCAACGACACGGCCAAGGCGGTTGACGAAGCGCAGCGCATGTGCCGGCTCGGAGCCGACTACGTGCTCAGCGCGTCGCCTTACTACAACAAGCCAAGCCAGGAAGGTTTGTTCCGGCACTTCAGCGCCGTGGCCGATGCAGCCGGCAAGCCGGTGTGCCTGTATAACGTCCCCGGACGCAGCGCGGTCAATCTCAGGCCCGAGCTGTCGCTCCGTCTGGCCGCACACCCTAACATCATCGGGATCAAGGAAGCCAGCGGCGACCTCAGCCAAATCATGACTCTCCTGGAATCGAGATCAGAGGATTTCGCGGTGCTCTCGGGAGACGACTGGCTGACGCTACCGGTCCTGGCTGCGGGCGGCAATGGCCTGATCTCCGTCGTATCCAACGAAATTCCGGCGGCGATGACGGCCCTGGTGCACCTGCTCCTCTCCGATAACATCCACAACGCCCGTTCGCTCCACTACCGGTTACTCCCGCTGATGAACGCCAATTTTCTGGAGACCAACCCTGCTCCGGTCAAAGCCGCGCTCCACTGCATGGGCCGGATCCAGAATGTGCTCCGGCTTCCGCTGCTACCTGCCAGCGACACAACCGTTCTGGCCCTCCGCCGAGCGCTACAGGCAGCCGGGGTGACTCTGTGAAGGATGAAGTCCAATCTCGGGAGGAGCTGAGAGCTGAGATCGAGCGGTACGCCACAGGCGTGCCGGAGGGAGAAGAAGCCACGGCGCTGCGCGCCTTTCAATCGCTCAAGCACCTACTCAACAGCGGCGCGGTACGAGCCGCTGAGCCTGCCCCAGATGGAACCTGGCGAGTGAACCGATGGGTCAAGAGCGGCATTCTCCTCGGCTTCAGGCTGGGACGGGTGACCCAGGTACATGTCTCAGGTCCCTTTCCGTTCTTCGACAAGGACACGTACCCTCTGCGCACCATCAGTGCCGCAGACGGTATTCGCCTGGTCCCGGGGGGCTCCACCATCCGGGACGGCTGCTACGTCGCACCCGGAGTAGTGTGTATGCCGCCGATGTACATCAACGTGGGCGCCTATGTGGCAGAGGGAACAATGGTCGACTCCCACGCCCTGGTCGGCTCCTGTGCTCAGATTGGGCGGCGGGTCCACCTCTCTGCCGGGGCACAAATCGGTGGAGTACTGGAGCCGGCGGGCGCCCTTCCCGTGATCATCGAGGACGAGGTGCTGGTGGGGGGCAACTCCGGGGTATATGAAGGGACCATCGTACGAGAGCGGGCGGTGCTGGCCCCGGGCACCATTCTGTCTGCCGGAACCAGTGTCTTCGATCTGGTGCACGACCGGGTCTACCGCCGGGAGGAAGATCGTCCACTCGAGATACCCGCCGGCGCGGTGGTGGTGCCGGGGAGCCGTCCCGTCCGGTCCGGTCCCGGCGCCAAAGCCGGTGTCGCCCTGTACGCTCCGGTCATCGTGAAATACCGGGATGAGAAGACCGAGACTGCGATAAAGCTGGAAGAGCTGCTGCGATGACCAGTCACACGCATTATCTCTGGTTCGAGACCAGGAAGCGCCAGGAGATCGTCGATATCACGGACCAGGTTGCGGAGCAGGTGCGGGCGAGCGGGGTGCGCGAGGGATTTGTGCTGGTCTCGGCCATGCACATCAGTGCATCGGTGTTCGTCAATGATCATGAAGCCGGGCTGTGGCAGGATATCCTCGACTGGCTGGAGAACACGATCGCCCCGTGGGACCCGGAGCGGTATCAGCACAATGAAACCGGAGAGGACAACGCTGCCGCCCACCTGAGGAGCCTGACCGTGGGCCATGAGGTGATCGTCCCCATCACCGCCGGCAAGCTGGATTTCGGACCGTGGCAGCGGGTCTTCTACGGCGAGTGGGACGGCCAGCGCCGGAAGCGGGTGGTAATCAAGGTCCTCGGCGAAAAGGGGTAGAAATGATAAGGCCAGGGCGCTCACCGGCGCCCTGGCCTTATCCCTAGCGACCTCTATTTAGTGGCCAAAGATGCGGCGAATGACCGGCCCCTTCTGCGTATTCACGAAGCGGAACAGCGCCTGGTGGGTGCTGCCATCAGCCAGCGTCAGCACAAACATCCGGCAAGTGCCCGCCCAGCTCGAACTGGTCTTCCAGGTATAGCTGTAGCTGTATCCCAGCGACCGCAGTCCGGGGACGACAGCCAGGCCGGGACGCACCACATTCTCCGGGGCACCCGCCGGACACGCCACCTCAGCAGAGGTTGGAGTTTGCAGCAGGACATTCTTCCCCCGGAACCCACCCACCGTGAACTTCACGGGGATGGCGCTGCCGGCATGCGTCGTATTCACGTAAGGCATGTTCCTCACCGGCGAAAAGAATCCGGCGAAGTTCATGGCGCCTGAGACCGTGATCGACACCGTCTTCGACGCCGCACTGTAGTTGCCACTCGCCGGCGTAAACTGCACGGACAGAGAGTAGGTCCCAGCCGAGAACGAACTGCCGGCCGTGGGAGTATAGCTGAAGCTGCCGGTCAGTGACGCCCCACCCACACCGGTCGCCGTCGCATTCAGCTGCGACGGACCGAGCGGCGTGCCCGAGGCCAGCGAACCAGGCGTCCAGTGCAGATCGGGAGCGGCCTGACGGATGGTCAGAGTTCCACTCGCCGCCGGGGCCTGGTAATTCGGGTTATTCAGCGTCGCGCTTACCTGATAGACCCCAGCATTGACCGGCTGGGCCACGGGCGAGCCGTTCAGGGTATAGCTGACAGTCACGCCACTCAGCCCCGAGGGGTTGGTGGTAATGTTGGCGCTCTTCACAGTTCCATCATAGGGAAACTCGGTACCGACCGCGATGGTGGCCGGCGCCTTCAGAATCGGGAAGCTACGGGACACATCCACAGCCGGCGCATAGGCATCGTTACCCGCCTGGCGGGCGGTGATGGTGCACGAGCCCGCGGCGTTGAGCGACACATTGGCGCCGACCACAGCACAGTTACCGGTCGCGGTGAAGTTCACCGGCAGGCC
>JBJMPB010000102.1:0-3054 GCA_045803455.1 Gemmatimonadales bacterium
TCCGTCCGGCCCGCGACCGCGCCCTGGCCCTGGACGCTTGCCTCGCCCTGGACGAGGTGGATCCGCTGCTGTACTCCGGGCGCAGTCTGTACCTGCTGCCCGCCGGTGTCGCCGCCCAGCCCGCTTATACAGTGCTGGCCCAGGCTCTCCGACAGCGTCGGCAGGCAGCATTGGGCCGGGTGGTGCTCTCGGGGCGGCGCCACCTGGCCCTGGTCCGGCCCACCTCCCGTCTGCTGCTCTTGCACCTGCTGCACTACCCTGCACAGTTGCGCGGCCCCGCTGCCCTGGAAGGGGAGCTGCCTTCGGGGCCAGTGGGCACGACGGAGGCCCACCTGGCTGGACTGCTGCTGGACGCCTACCGTCGGCCGGTGCGCTGGCCCGACTACCGCGACGACTCGGCCCAGCGTCTGGCCGAGCTGGTGCAGGCGCGGCTGCAGGGAGGCACGCCCCCAGTCGCCCCGGAAGAAGCTCCGGTGCTGGGCCTGCTCCAGGCACTGCAACAGAGCGTCGCTGCCCTGGAAAAGACACTTCCCCTCCCAAACTCCTCTCCCGACCACCCGCCAAGGAAGAGCCAGAGCACCCCGAGCAAGAGCACCCGGAGGAAGTCGTCATGATCGAGCCCTTCTTGCCCATGCTGGCCGCCCGCGGCGAGCCGTTCGACTCCCCGGAGTATCTGTTCGAGATCAAGTGGGACGGAGTCCGCGCCCTCAGCGCCTGTGACGAGGCCGGCTGGCGTCTGTGGGGACGCGACCGGGCCGACTACCGGCCGCGCTACCCCGAGCTGAGCGTCCTGGCGGGCCTGCCCGCCGGCACGGCCCTGGATGGCGAGATCGTGCTGCTGAGCGCTGGCGTGCCCGACCCCGAGGCCCTGCTGGCCCGACACGCGCTGTCCAGGCCCATTGCCGTGCAGCAGCGGAGCACGGGCCAGCCGGTGACCTACATGGTCTTCGATGCCCTGTATGACCGGGGACAGTGCCTGTTCGGCTGGCCGCTGGCGCGGCGACGGGAGCTGGCACAGGCCCGGGTGGCTGCCCTGGGTGCTTCTCAGGTCCAGTTCTCCCAGGGGGTGGTGGGCACGGGCCGGGCCTTCTTCGAGCAGGCCGTGGCTCAGGGCCAGGAGGGGGTCCTGGCCAAGCACCTGGCCAGCCGCTACCGCCCGGGGCAGCGCTGTGTCAGTTGGCAGAAGCTCAAGCCCTGGCGCACTCTTCCCGCGGTCATCCTGGGCTACCTGCCCGGACGGCAGGGCGTGCGCGGCCTGCTGGTGGGGGCGCTGCACCAGGGGCAACTGCGTTACGCGGCCCTGTTGCGCAGCGGCCTGAGCGGGCGCCTGCGCCGGCAGCTTGCCGGCGTGCTGGAAGGCTTGCACTGCCAGCAACCGGCACTGCCCTGTCCGGAACGGGGCCTGTGGGTGTAGCCGCGGCTGTACTGCCGGGTGCGCTGCCTGGGCTGGACGCGTGCGGGGCACCTGCGTGCGCCCCACTTCGAGGGCCTGCTCGCTGCTGCCGACCTCTGCTCCCCTGCGGTGCCGGCCAGCGTTCCCCTCCTGTCCGAAACTCCCCGCTGAGAGGGCTGCCCTGCCTGGACGCTGTGGCCTCCGCAGGTGGCGGAGGGGTTGTCCGGGAGCACGAGCTGCTGCTGCGTGAAGGATGGCTCGATGGCTGTTGCTTCGTCACCACGCTGGCCTGCCTGGTCAGCCGTTTCTCGCGAAAGGAGCCCCCGCCGATGCCCCACGTTCCTCTGCACCCGTCTGCTCCCTGCGGCTCACCACCTGGTGCGCTCGACCTGGAGGACCTCGAACGCCGCCTGTTGCGCAGCCAGGCCCTGGCCTGGTTACTGATCACTGGGTTACCGACTCTGGGCCTGGTGGCCGCGCTCTCGTTCCACTTGCCCCTGTTCGCCGCCCTGATGGCCGGGTGCTTGCTCTTCGCCACGGCCCTGCTCTGTCGCAGGGCGCTACGGAGGTTCACCAGCACAACACTGCGTCTGCTGATCACCGCGCGCTTGGTGTTGATCATGGTGGTCGGAGCGCTCCTGCTCTGCACCTCGGGCAGCACCTGGGTCGGTGTGGTCAGTGCCCTGCTCCTCTGGCTGGTTGCTGATCGGTTGCTTGGCCGGCGTGCCCTCTATGACCTCTGGAAGCTGACCCGGCCAGGTCGCTGATCTCGCAGCATTTCCGTATCGCCTCCGCAGCGCGCGGGGGCGGTTGTGTCTTGGCACGACCGTCCCCCGCGTGGGGGACGGTCCCAACTGGGAGGTCCCCATGCTTTCTGGTAACCCATCTCTTCACACCATCGAGCAATTACACGCTTGCTTCGTGAAGCACCTGCTGCCACGCATCGAGCGGCACGCTCGGATCGCCTTTCGCAGTCTCAAGTGCCCGGGCCGCAAGGCCGACGCCATCGCGGACACCATCGGCGTGGCCTGGCGCTGGTACGTCGCTCTCACCCACAAGGGCAAGGACGCGAGCTTGTTTGTTTCTGCCCTGGCCTCCCTGGCCGCCCGCCAGGTACGTTCGGGACGTGGCCCGTGCGGCACCGAGTCGAGCAGGGATGTGCTCTCTCATCTCGCTCAGTGCCGGCACGGTTTCGTCGTGAGCAAGTTGCCTGACTTTAGCACCTTGAACGGTAACCCTCTCGATGAGGCCCTGCACGAGAACACCCGGTCCCCTGTGCCCGAGCAGGCTGCCTTCAGGATCGACTTCCCTGCCTGGCTTTACTCCCTGTCCGAGCGTGACAAGAGAGTGGTCGAGGACCTGATGCTCGGCGAGCGGACCCTTGACGTGGCCCGGAAGCATGGCCTCAGCCCGGCCCGGGTCTCTCAGCTCAGACGAGAGTTTCTGGAAGGTTGGAAAGCCTTCTGTGGCGATGAGCCGGCTGACGAGCAGGGTAGCACAACTCTGGCCTGAATCGTCTCCTGCCTCGTTCCACATCGCTACGTTCCATCCCTCTTCAACCTTATCACTTGAAGGGAGATTCACGCATGCCCCTCTATGATCCTTTGACCGACCCGCCGCAGCGCACACAGGTGGGGCATCTGGTGTTCCTGCGCGAGTCC
>JBJMPB010000116.1:0-9007 GCA_045803455.1 Gemmatimonadales bacterium
AGAAAACCTAGCCCGATACTCCCGTGCCGCCGCCTCGGTGTCGCCCGCCCCGAGTATCCCCGAGACGACCGCCACGCCGGCTCCCCCCAGCGATAACACCGCTCCCACGTCCACCGGTTTGATGCCGCCGATCGCAAGGCACGGCTTGCCCCGCGCCAGCTCTACTACCCGCCCAAAGCCCTCTGAGCCCAGCGCGGTGCCCGCGTCTCCTTTAGTCGTGGTCTCCCGCCAGGGGCCCACCCCCCAGTAGTCGGCTTCAGCCGCACGAGCGGCTTCGGCTTCAGTGCCCACCGATGCGCCGACGATGAAACCTGGCGGACTGATGGCCCGGGCCAGATTCACCGGGACGTCGTCGGGTCCGAGATGCACCCCCGCGGCCCCGGCCGCAATGGCGATGTCGGGACGGTCGTTGACCAGCACGGGAACGTCCAGCCCGGCCACGAGCGCTCGTACCAGCTCGACCAGCTCCCGTGGGGTCTTCTGTTTGAGCCTCACCTGTAACGCCGTGATTCCACCTCGCTGGGCCGCACGGGCCAGCTGCAGCAGGTCTTTCCCCTGCACCAGCCGATCATCGGTCACCATCATCAGGCGGAGGAGCGACGCTACATTATGTCTCATGCCGTCTCCAGCTCGTCTTCAAGGAATCCGAGGGGCCACCACAGTCAGCCGGAACGATGCCGGCGAAATCCTGTCTGCCACCGACGAGCTGCTGCGGGCGCTGATCGACGCTAACGACCTTGAGCCGGACGACATCGTCAGTGCCCTTTTCACGGTGACCCGAGACCTGGACGCGGCGTTTCCGGCTCGCGCGGCCGAAGAGTTCGGCTGGAATATCGTGGCCCTGCTGCATGCCACGGAGATTCCAGTCCCCGGCTCGCTGCCACGATGCATTCGACTTCTAGTTCACGCCTATACCACTCGCAGCCGTTCGGAAATCAAGCATTGCTATCTACGAGGAGCCACGGTTCTGCGGCCCGACCGGGCGTGACTGTCGCCAGGGTGAACTCCCGCGGCGCGGAGCGCTGGGTGCGGGGTCATCCCTGGATTTACCGCAGCGATGTGCTCGACGCGCCCGATGACGCAGGGCTGGTCAGGGTTGAGGATGCCCGGGGAAAGGTTCTGGGGCAGGCCCTCTACTCTCCATCATCTGAGATCCGGCTCCGGCTGTTGGAGAGAGGCGAGCCCACCGTTGATGCGGGGTGGTGGCGCGATCGGATCGCACACGCGGCCTCCCGCCGGCAGAGCATCGATGCCACAGCCTACCGAGTGGTGCATGCCGAGGGTGATGCACTGCCGTCGCTGGTGGTAGATCGCTACGACCGCTGGCTGGTCGTTCAGGTGCTCTCTGCCGGCCTGGAGACCATGCGCGACCAGATCATTGCGGCTCTCGTCGAGGTGTTGAAGCCGACAGGAATTCTGGTGCGAAACGACGTCCCGGTCCGCCGGCGCGAGGGGCTGACGCTGGAACCGGAGCTGATTCATGGAACCGTTCCGGAGGAGGTGGAGGTGCGCGAGGGGCTGGTGCGCTACCTGGCGGCACCCTGGCAGGGTCAGAAGACCGGTGCGTTCCTGGATCAACGGCCCAACCGGCTCCTGGCTGGAGACCTGATGATACCGGGCGGCAGGGCGCTGGACTGTTTCACCTATCACGGCTCCTTCGCGTTGCACCTGGCGCGGCAGGCCGCTCACGTGCTGGCGCTCGACTCCAGCCACGAGGCGCTGGAGCGCGGCGCCACCAACGCGGCACTCAATGCACGGACCAACATCGAATGGCGAGAGGCCAACGCGCCGGAGACGCTCCGGCAGATGGAGCGGGCCAGGGAGCGGTTCGATGCCGTCGTGCTGGATCCTCCTGCCTTTGCGAAATCACGTGCGTCGGTGCCGGATGCGCTTCGGGGATACCGCGAAATCAACCTGCGCGCGCTCCGGCTCCTTGCTCCGGGGGGATTTCTCCTGACCGCCTCCTGCTCCTTTCACGTCCGGTTGCCACAGTTCCTGACCATGCTGAGTGAAGCGGCGGGCGACAGCGGACGCCGGGTGGTGCTGGAGCGCGTTCTGGGCCAGGGAGAGGATCATCCGGAAGTGCTCACCATTCCGGAAACCGGGTACTTGAAGGGGGCAGTGTTGCGAGCAGTCTAAGCTGAGGCACACCGGCCTCTAGACTTTACTCTCCACCGTTCCCAACTTGCACCATGCCCAGCGGAGCAGGCTCTCGGGAAAAATCGTCCGGGGTACGCCGTGTCCTTGGCGGCATCCTGCTGGCCAACATCGTTGTGGTCATCGTGAAATTCGCGGTTGGGGTGAACACCAATTCCTTGGCGGTATTCGGTGATGCCCTGCAGTCGTCGGTCGATTCGGCCAATAACATCTTCGCCATCTTCGTGGTTCGAGTAGCCGCCAAGGCGCCCGACGAGGACCATCCCTATGGACACGCGAAGTTCGAAACGCTTGGCGCCCTGCTCATCGCCCTCCTCCTGGCACTCTCCATCTTCGAACTGGTTCGCGGAGCCATAGCCCGTCTGATTACCGGCTCCCCGGTGGTGAGCGTCTCGAGCACGGCCCTCGCGCTACTCGTGTTTACTCTGGTGGTAAACATCGGAGTGGTCTGGTTCGAGACCCGGGCCGGGCGTAGGCTTGCCAGCGATCTGCTCCTGGCCGACGCGCTGCACACCCGCACCGACGTGTTTATCACCCTCGGCGTGCTGGCCGGATTGTTCCTGGCCCGCTCCGGTCTGGAGTGGGCCGATCCCGCTTTGGCTCTCATCGTGGCCATACTGGTGGGCCGGGCTGGTTATCAGATTCTCCGCCGGTCGATACCTACCCTGGTAGATGAGCGGGCATTGGACCAGGCCACCATTCAACGAGAGGCCGAAGGGGTGACGGGCGTGGTTTCGGCCTACGCCATTAGATCGCGCCATGCCGGCGACCGCCGCTTTGCCGAGCTCACCATCGCGGTTGATGGAAGCTCCGACGTGACGAGTGCCCATCTGATTGCCGACCAGGTCGAAGACCGGCTGCGGGACACTCTGCAGCTGGACGAAATCACGGTACACGTCGAGCCATGCTGAGCGCGATCCAGGTCCGGCAGGCTTCACGGCGGCGGCGGTCGCCCTACTCCGACAAGCAGCACTATCAGGAGTACATCCTCCAGCGAATCGAGGGCTACAAGAATTCGATCGGGAGAGACGAGCTGCTCCGTCTGGGCGATGAGGCGGCTACCGAGCTGCAAGCGACCTCCGAGGGACAGTTCGTCCTGACCGAGGTGCTGATGCTGGAATCGGTCGACCGGCTCATCACGAAGCGGCTCTCGCTCAAGCCGTACCGGCGGTGGCGCCAGCAGTTCCTGAAACTGCGGGCGGCCCAGCGCACGCCAACCCACTGGGGACTCGACCCTCATTGCCCCGTTACGGCCATTCTTCCTCGAATCGAACCGGAGGACTCGGCGTTGGTGGTGGGCAGCGCCGCCGCGCCGACCACCTACCTGCTGGCGGCGCATGATGCAGCGGTCACCTTCCTGGCCGGCGAGTTGGGGCCCGTGGAACGGGTGGAGTCGCGAATGGCCGCGGAGGCTCTCTCCAGTTTGTTCGAGAGCTATGTGACGCAGTTCGATCCCTGCTTGCCGGAGTTCCTCAACTTTCTGGAAGGATTTGACATCGTCATTCTGGATCCGGGTGTCCTGCTGGACCTGGGAAGTGCGTGCCGCAACCGGGTGATCGCCGACCTGCAACGACGCAGCCGGCCCGGTGGAGTCCACGTGCTGCTCCCCACCTGCGCCGCCATTGCACCGGACGCGCTTCGCTCCCTCTACCCCGATTGGAAGCAGGAAGAGATCAAGCGACGCAAACGAGGAACTCTCGCGAAGAACGCTCCCGGACTGATTCTCTCCAAGCCGTGTCCCGGGGACACGGCCTAGCCATCGGCCTGCGTCTGACCGACACGGCAAAACCTCCGAGCTGACAACCGAAGTTACGCGCCTGCTTCAACATACGGCCGCACTCCCGTCGGCACGGTCGGTGCTTTACTAAGTGCCGTGGTTCCCCCCTGGTAAGGAGAGGACCGTGACCCGAAGGACTTTCGTCGTGGCCCAGCCTGAACCGCTGGGGATTGTGATTCGGAGCGGCGCCCCACAGCCCAAGCCGGTACGGTTCTGGGCCTACGTCTGGGCGACCGACGATGACGATGCGGTAGAGCTTCATTGGCATCAGAGGGTCCCCGCCGAGCACGCCGCGTAGGACCAGGCCCGCTTTACTGCGGGCATGCGGCGCGCCGAAACGCCCCCGAGCTCCGGTTCGGGGGTGTTTGTACGTTAGGGTAGTCCCAGTCGCCAGTCCCCAGTTGTCAGCGCAGAATCGCCCTGCGGTCCTGGAGATGCCTAGGCTCTGGCGTCTGAAGACTGACGTCTGGCGACTTGCTCAACCCTCTTTTCCCGTCTAAACTCGACTTATCAACACCTCGAAACGGTTTCAATGCCTACCCTGACGGTCAACGGCAAATCCATCCCCTTCGAACCCGGCGCCACCATACTGGAAGCGGCGCGCACCGTGGGTGTCGACATCCCGACGCTGTGCTGGTACCCCAAGCTGCCCATCGTCGGGAACTGCCGGATCTGCCTGGTCTCGGTCCAGGGCCAGAACAAGCTGCTGCCCGCCTGCGCTACGCCCGCCGCTGACGGCATGGTCGTCGAAACAGAATCGAAATCTGCGGTGGACAGCCGGCGTGGGGTGCTCGATTTCCTGCTGGAACGCTATCCCGGCGAGCACCTGATCAACCAAGCTCCGCACGCATCGAACGGCGGCAACGGATCCAGCGGCGAGATCGCCGGGGGCAATGGCGGGGGCCCGCATCCCCGGAACGAATTCGAGCGCTATGTGGTGCAGTACGACGTGCCGGTGCGTTCCCACCACGAGCTGCCTCTGCGCACCGGAGACGAGCGACCCGGCGACGTGATGATTCAGCATGACATGAGCACGTGTATCCTGTGCACCCGCTGCGTGCGCGCCTGCGAGGATATTCAGGAGGTCGGGGTCCTCGACGTCGCTCTGCGGGGTGAACATGCTCAGATCATCGTGGGCGGCGATGGCGACCCCGACCACGCCGGTTGTACCTGGTGCGGCGAATGCGTGCGAGTCTGTCCTACCGGCGCCATCTTCGAGTTCATTCCCAGACAACGTTTCGGCAGTGACGCGCTCCGCGAACCGGACCGGGTGGTCCGGTCGGTGTGTCCGTACTGCGCCGTGGGATGTCAGCTCGATCTCCACGTCAAGAACGACACTGTCATGCGGGTCACCTCGCCCTGGATCGAGGAGGCCACGCCCAACCAGGGCTCTACCTGCGTCAAGGGACGTTTCGGCTACGACTTTCCCCAGCACCGGGACCGGCTCACCACGCCTCTCATCCGCAAGGGTTGGATGTTCCAGGACGGCCGCTGGCTCTGGACCGGCGAGTGGCCCAGGCGCAGGGAAGGGCCGTGGCTCACCATCGAGGAAATGGGAGAGCGGAAGAAGCCCAAGCCGCCGCTCCGGCAGATAGGCAAGCCGCCGCTCACGGGGGTTCCGCGGCTGGGCGATGAGGACGTGCGGGACCGCGTGGCTACGCCTGCCGGCTGGTACAGCGCCTTCCGCGAGGCCACCTGGGAAGAGGCGCTGAGTCTCGCGGCCCAGGAGATCCTGCGGATTCGGGACCAGCACGGGCCTCGGGCCCTGGGCGCGCTCTCGTCGGCGAAGTGTAGCAATGAAGACAACTATGCGTTCATGCGGATGGTGCGAGGTGCCTTCCGGACCAACAGCGTGGACCACTGCACCCGGCTTTGTCACAGCACCTCGGTGTCGGCCATGAACCGGGCGCTCAACACGGCCGCAGCTTCGGGTTCCATGCGCGAGATCGAAGAGGCCACCGACGTCATCTTCATTGCGGGCGCGAACACCACCGAATCCCATCCGGTGTTCGGCGCGCTGATCAAGCGCGCAGTGGCCCGCGGTGCCAAGCTGATCGTCGCCGATGTGCGCCGGGTCGAGCTCGCCGATCTGGCCGACATCCACCTGCAGATGCTGCCGGGCACCGATGTCGCCCTGTTCAATACGATGTTGCATCACATCATCGACGCCGGCCTCACCGATCCCGCCTTCATTGCCCAACGCACCCGGGAGTTCGACAAAGTAGCGGCCGCGGTGCGGCCCTATACCCTGCAGATGGGCGAGAAGATTACCGGCATTCCACGGGAGACGATCCGCCAAGCCGCGGAGATGTACGCCCGGGGTCCCCGCACCTCCACTCTCTGGGCCATGGGCCTCACCCAGCACGCCACCGGTACCGATATCGTGGCAAGCCTGCTCAATCTGCTTCTGGCCTGCGGAATGATCGGGAAGTGGGGGGCCCAGATGATGCCGATTCGAGGACAGAACAACGTCCAGGGCGCCAGCGACGTTGGGAGTATCCCGTTTGCCTACACCGACTACCGGCCGGTTTCTCAGCCGGCCAACCGGGCGGAGTACGCCCGCGCGTGGGGCGTGCCCGAGGAAACGTTGTCACTGGAAGACGGCATGATGGTGACGGAGATGACCCGCGACGACAGCCCCATTCGCGGTCTCTACATCATGGGCGAGAACCCGGTGATTTCAGACCCGAACATCGCTCACGCGGAGGAATGGGTACGGGGTCTCGAGTTCCTGGCCGTACAGGACCTTTTCCTTACCGAGACCGCCCGTTGGGCCGATATCGTGCTACCCGGCTCCTCCTTTGCCGAAAAAACGGGCACCTATGTGAACACGGAGCGCCGGATCCAGCTGGCTCAGGCCGCGCTCGAGCCGCCAGGGGAGGCCAGACAGGACCTCGATATCCTGATCGACCTCAGCAATCGTCTGGATCTCAAAACAACGTGGTCGGGGCCTGAGGCAGTGATGGAGGAGATCGCTTCAGTGACTCCGTCATGGCGAGGCGTCACCTACCAGGGACTGAAAGGCAGCGGGCTCCAGTATCCGGTCTTGAGTCGCCAGTCGAAGGGCACCTCATTCCTGTTTGCCGATGCGTTCCCCACCGCAGATGGGAAGGGCATCTTCGTTCCCGTTGAGTACGTGGCTCCCGAGGAGCTCCCCGACGACGAGTATCCCTTCATCATGAACACCGGACGCCAGATGTACCACTGGCACACCGGCACCATGACTCGGCGTTCAACCGGGTTGGACTCACGCGAGCCGGTTCCTGTAGTCGATATCAACCCACGGGACGCCCTGGAGCTCGGCATTGCCGAAGGAGACACAGTCCGCGTCACCTCCCGCCGCGGCTCCATGCTGATCGGAGCCCGTCTCTCCGATCGTCAGGCTCGGGGACAGATCTTTATTCCGTTCCATTTCAGGGAAGCTGCCGCCAACCTTCTGACCAATCCCCGGCTGGATCCTTACGCCAAGATCGCCGAGTTCAAGATCAGCGCGGTGCGGGTGGAGCCCGCGATGGTATTGGTTGATTAAGGTCGGGAAAGCCGGGAAGTAATACCTTCCAGATTTTCTCGTCCTTCCCGACCTTCCCGTCCTTCCTATATTCCTCCCCCATGCGCGCCCTGGTCAAAGAGTCCGCCGGTCCCGGCATTGTTCTCCGCGACGTGCCGGTTCCCACCTGCGGACCGACTGAGGCGCTGATCCAGGTACATCACGCCGGTGTCTGTGGGACCGATCTTCACATCTGGGAGTGGGATAGCTGGGCCAGCAACCGGCTCAAGCCGCCGGTCGTGATCGGACATGAGTTTGCCGGCCGCATCACCCAGCTGGGCAAGGAAGCCGCGCAGGATAACCTGCTCGCGCTGGGCGATCTCGTCACAGCCGAGGGTCACGTCATCTGTGGACACTGTTTGCAGTGCCGCCTGGGTGACGGCCACCTCTGCCGGCGGACCCAGATCATCGGGGTGGACCGGGACGGCGCGTTCGCCGATTTCATCGTCATGCCTGCTTCCAACGTCATCAAGCTCGATGGGATCCCGACTGAGATCGGCGCTATCATGGATCCGCTGGGCAACGCAGTTCACACGGTGCTCGAGGCTCAGGTTCCCGGCAGCACCGTACTGGTGCTCGGCTGCGGCCCTATCGGGTGCTTCGCGGTGGGAGTCGCCCGGGCGGCCGGGGCCTCCCTGGTCATAGCCAGCGACTTCAATCCCACTCGGCTGGAGCTCGCCCGGGAGATGGGCGCCCAGGTCACTCTCAATCCTGGAACCGACGACGTAGTGGCTCGAGTTCACGAGTTGACTGGGGGAGATGGCGTCGATCTGGTCTGCGAGATGAGCGGACATCCCAGCGGGCATGCTCAGGCCCTGGCGGCCGCTCGAATGGGGGGACGGGTGAACCTTCTGGGCACGCCCAACCGGACCACGGAAGTGGATTTTGCCCGCGATATCATCTTCAAGGGGCTCACCCTTTACGGTGTGACCGGCCGGAAGATGTACCAGACGTGGCATCAGATGCGACGATTCCTTCGGGCCGGTCAGCTCGATCCCCGGCCGGTGATCACCCATCGATTTCCGCTGGAGTGCATCAGGGACGCCATTCAGGTGATCAAGGACGGCCAGGCGGGCAAGGTGATTCTGGAGATCGGCTCATGACCAACTCGCTGGAACAGCGAATCGAGCCCGAGCTGGAGCAGTTCATCCAAAACGGCACCTACAAACGTCTCAACTATCTCGACAGCCCGCAGGCGCCCCGTGTTCGGATGGAGGATCGGGGCGAGGTCATCATCCTGTCCTCCAACAACTATCTCGGGCTCTCCAATCAGCCGTCGGTTGTGGCTGCGGGCAAGGCTGCGCTCGACCGGTTTGGCGCCGGCACTGCTTCGGTCCGTTTCATCTGCGGCACCTTCACCATTCACCGCGCTCTGGAGGCAGCCTGCGCCCGGCTGGTGGGGACCCCGGCATCACTGTCGTTCGTCAGCGCCTGGAACGCCAACGAGGCGGTTCCCGCCACTCTGCTGACCCAGGATGACGTGATCATCAGCGATCAGCTGAATCATGCCTCCATCATCGATGCCG
>JBJMPB010000117.1:0-4042 GCA_045803455.1 Gemmatimonadales bacterium
AATCCTGGCAGCGGGACTCGTTTCTGCCGGCGCCCTTGCCGCTTGCAGCTCATCCAACCGGAAGGCGGGCAGTGAGCAGAGCCAGGCGGCCTCGGCTGATACCTCCGCCGACACTGCAGCAGCTGCCACGGGCGCTGCCCCTGCCGCAGCCCCCCAGGGGGGCCTGACCGATGCGAACATCGTCGCTCTCCTGGACGGGGCGAACAAGGCGGACAGCTCGAGTGGAGCGCTGGCGGCCAAGAAGGCCACCGATGCCGAAGTGAAGGCTTTTGGCCGGTTGATGATGTCGGAGCATCACGCACTTCGTGCCGCGGGCCAGGCGCTCGCCAAGCAGCTGGGCGTAGAGCCGAAAGCGCCCGAGCGGGACCCGCTGGCGCCCTACGTTGCGAATGAAATGAAGACTCTGCAGAGCACTGCGAAGGGAGCGGAGTTCGACCGGATTTACATCGACAACGAGGTGAGTGTTCACCAAGCGGTGCTCGACCTGGCGAATCAGGCCCGGGTCACCACCCAGACTCCACAGCTCAAGGAGCTGATCGAGAAGGCGACTCCGGTGATCCGGAAACATCTGGATCAGGCGACGGCCATCCAGAAGAGGCTGAGTCCGTCCGCGTAAGGCAGTCGGAAGTCAGGAGTCAGGAGGTCGCGAGTCAGGAGTCACGAGTCCCCGGTCACCAGTTGCAATGCAAAGAGTCTGATGACTGGGGACTGAGGACTCCCGACTGACACCCACTGCCGACCCCCGGCTCCCGACTCCCGACTCCCGACTACTTGTAACTCACCCGCCAGATAGTTCCCCGCTGGTCGTCGGAGACGTACAGCGCCCCATCAGCCCCAACCGTGAGTCCCGCCGGCCGGTGGGCGGCATTCCCCGGATCTTTTGCGGTCCCGGCAAAGCCATCGGCGAACACGCGGTACTCGCCCGACGCCTTTCCCTCTGCCATCGGCTGGAACACGACGTTGTAGCCTTCCTGGGGCTCCGGCGCTCGGTTCCACGATCCGTGAAACGCGATGAAGGCCCCGCCCCGGTACTCCTGCGGGAACATGCTGCCGTTGTAAAAAGCCAACCCATTGGGCGCCCAGTGCGCCGGAAATGCGGCGACCGGGCCCAGCTTGCTGGCGCAGCGGCCTTCGGTCTTCTTGTCCCCGCCGTACTCGGGCGCCAGCACCAGCCGCTTCAGGCTGGGATCGTAGTAGCAATAGGGCCAGCCGTAGTCCCCGCCCTGCCGGAGATGGAGCAGCTCTTCCGCCGGGAGATTGGCACCTCCCTTCGGATTATAGAGTTTGGTCCAGTCTCCCAATTGGTCGCGGCCGTGCTGCGTGGCGTACAGGGTGCCGTCATCCGGATACAAGGCGAGCGCTCCCGCGTTCCGGATTCCGGTCGCGTAGCGCTGTGCCGGGCTCCACCGCTGTCCGGGCTGGTGACTGAAGCGCCAGATCCCAGCCCGCTGCTCCAGCTCACGGCAGGGATCGTGACCCGGAGATTGCCCTTCTCGGTCCTTCACCTGACAAGAGTTGGTGGCCGAGCCGATGTTGACATAGAGGTTCTTGCTGTCGACCGCGATCGGGTGCATCGGGTGTCCGCCCTTCGTCACCAGGCCGGTTACGATGACCTCCGGCTTTCCGCTGGGGACCGGATCGCTGTCTGACAGACGATAGCGAACGATGGTGCTGTCGGCCTCGGCGTACAGCTCATTGCCGTTCAGGGCGATACCGGTGCCGCCTTTGCTGCCCGATTCACTGGTGCTCCCGAAGCGGCGGATCACATCGGCTCGGCCATCGCCGTCGGTGTCGCGGAGCGCGACCAGATATCCGCCCGCGGGCACCCGCCGCGTTGTGTCATAGGGCGAGTGCCAGGTGTTGGCGTAGATGGTTCCCCGCGGACCGGCCGCGATGTGGCGGGTCGACCCGAGGTTCTCCGCAAACACCGTAGCGGTGAAACCAGGAGGAAGCTTGAGCTGCACGTCGGCCCTAGCAGAGGTGGCTTTGGCCGAGTCCGGCGCGGAGGCGCTGCGATCGCTTCGGCCGCAGCCGACGGCTGCCGTCGACGCAAGAACGAGTAACACCAGTCGTCTCTTCTGCATTCATCTCTCCCGAAGCTGTCGCCGGTTACGGCTTGGACGTATCGCTGATCCGGTAGATCGTCAGCCGGTTACCGTCGTTCTCTGGCACGACAAGTAAGCCGCGTGCGCGGTCCACCACCAGATCGGCCGGCGCCTTGAGTCCGCCCATGATCTTGACCGGCTTGCCCGGCTGCCGCTGCGCCAGGAACAGATCCCCACCCACGTTGTCGCTGATGTAGAAGGCTGCGCCGGAAGCCGCGTCGATGCCGTCAGGTGAGCCGAGCCCTCGGGCCAGCTCCCGCCAGCCACCTTTTCCGTCGGTGATCGAGAGCACCCCCGTCCGATATCCTACGGTGTACAAGGTGTCACCACGGCCGGGGAAAAGCCCGTTGACGCTGGATTGCGCTCGGACCGTGTCGCTGCCGGGGACTACCGTTGGCGGTTTCCCTGGTACCAGCCGGAACACCGCGCCGTGGCCGGCAGCGGTCGAGTCACCGGTATCGCTCACGTAGAGCGATCCGCCGAGCCCAGCAGCGAGGTCGTTGAGAAAGTGAAGCGGGCGGGGAAAGCTCCTGGCCGGATAAACCAGCTCGGCTTTGCCGCGGGTGACCCGATACACTCCTTTGCGATCGGCGACCCACAGGGTGGAGCCCACGAACACCACGCCGCAGGGGTCCTCCAGTCCGCCGGCGTAGATCTCCCGAGCGCCCTTATCCGGATCAACCCGGTACACCGCCCCGTCGAGGCCATTGTCGAATTTGCCGAAGGCGCTGACGTACCAGGATCCGTCCGGCCCAACGGCGACGCTTTCCGGCCCCGGGATCGAATCGATGACGCGAACCGGCACTCCCAGGTGGGACGGTTCCTGGCTCCAGAGCTGACCCGGGATGAGGCTGAGAAGCACCACGAAATGGAAACGCATACAGTCCTTCCACAAAGGAAAGAGGGCCGTATTGGACTCAAGGTCCCTACGTCGCTGTCCCAATGTAGTGTCACGAGTCGCAACCGCGGTCAAGGAGCTCGCGTTTGCCGCACCCGAGGACTCACACTCCGCCGGGGTGCACTCGCAGTTTCTCCGCTCGGGAGTCGCACTTGTCCAATGAGGGCTCGCACTTCTCAGGAACTGCCGGGATCGCTTGCGTTGAGAGGAGGGCTCGCTGAACTTTCGGGGCCAGGCGTGGTGGCAGAGTGGTTGAATGCAGCGGTCTTGAAAACCGCCGAACCCGTAAGGGTTCCGTGAGTTCGAATCTCACCCACGCCGTCTAGCGTTCTATTCCGAATCCCCTCCATTCCTGCCGCAGCGCGGCCGCCAGTTTCGGACTCAGCCTGATTCCGCGGTACATCTCAACAACAACGCCCTGCTCCGGCATCCCCAGCCGACGACGCGCCTCAGCCACCGGGAGTGACCACAACTCTTTTACCGGAATCTGAAACAGGTTGGTCAGCCGGGTTCGCCGGGCATAGTCGTAGGCCCGGTTGAACAAGCCCGCCTGGATCCCGCGACCCACCTGCCGGAACGAGGCGATTCGGCGGGCGCATTCGACGAAGGCGCCCCCGTAGAACAAAACCCATCCCGCCGCCTTGGGCACCCCCCGTGATGCGAAGTAGAGTCCCTGCTCGACCGCTTCCCCGGCCAGCAACACCAACGGCGGCTCGTCGTGGGTGAAGGTGGTCCCGGTCAGCACGTGGGAGGCATCGTGGACCAGATAGATCTCCTCCGGCGGACGGGAGCCGTTGATCAGCTTCCGAAACAGCTTGAGGAAGTGCGGCTTGGCCGGTACTGGAAGGCCCACGTAGCCGTTCACGTCGCGGAAGCGCTGGATGGCGTCACCCAACGTGATCGTCTCGCGATCGCTCTCCCAGTCGTAGGACGAGAGGAGGAGCTGGGCCGCCGTGTCCTTCGCCGGGGGGGTCTGGCTGACCGGGATCGATTGGAGTCTCGAGCTCATGACGCGCTCGCCACCGCTGTGGGTTCCGCC
>JBJMPB010000152.1:0-9114 GCA_045803455.1 Gemmatimonadales bacterium
CGGCCGTAGAGGCGCTCGGAGAAATAGAAGATTATCGGGGAACAGGGGCGCTCATCGATGCCCTGAAAGACCCCGATGTGCGCGTGCGCCGGGCCGCGGCCGAGGCCCTGGGGGACGTCGAGGATCAGAAGGCTGCAGGCGCTCTGGAGAAAGCACTGGAAGAGAAGGATCCTGTGGTGCGCCGGCTGGCTGCCCAGTCCCTGGGCGAGCTGGACAACCTCAAGCGGGCGCCGGGACGGCTGGTCGCGGCCCTGACCGACCGGGACCAACAACTGGCCATACTGGCGGCCAGGTCCCTGGGAGAGATCGGAGACACCACAGTAGTTCCCGCTCTTGCAACGGCGTACCGGAGCGACAATCCCCGCATGCGCTATTCCGTGGTTGCCGCCCTGGCCGACCTGGAGGATAGCCGGGGAAACGAGGTGGTCAGCTCGGCCAGGAAGGACCCCGATCAGGCGGTGCGCCACAAGGCATCGGAGGCCCTGCACGATCGGGAGGACGATGACGACTGATTGAGTCCGCCAGGCCCCCGGGTCATGGAATTCAGCTCACCGTCCGATACTGGTGATGCGAAGTCCCCATCCCCCAGGCCTTAGATCTCGAGAGCGGTATGCGAGTTCGCGGACTCACCACTGCCCTGCTGTTCCTGACCGCGCCTGCCACCATCGTGGCGCAGGCACCAGGATCCTTTGAGCTGACCGGTTTTGGCCGTTACACCCGGTACGACAGCACCCTGGCCATTCAGGAAGGGGCCAGCGGAGGTGGATCGCTCGGCTTCTATCCCATTCGAAATCTCGCCATCGAGGCCGAGGGCGCCTACACGAAATCCCACAGCACGGTCACTGGGGTTGGCATTACCAACATCCCGCTTCGGGGCCGGCTTACCTACCATATCCCCCTCGGCGGCTTCTCCTCAGCGCTCCGGATCGGGGCAGGTTACATCCACAACCTGTACCGCGACGGCGTCAGCTTCGACGATCCTGGATTCACCGGGGTGCTCGGTTTGCGCTGGGGCCTCAGTCCTAGCTTCGGTTTCAAGGTGGATGGTACCGCCGATTATATCAGAAACCCCGATGCCAACCGAACCAGCGAATACATCAACTGGGGTGCCCAGGTGGGCTTGACCCTGCGAGTCGGAGGCAAGTCTGGTGGTCCCAAGGATCACGACAAGGATGGAGTGGCGGACCTCAAGGACAGCTGCCCCAACACCGTCACGGGTAAGGCCGTGGATGCGTACGGCTGCGCCTCGAACCAGAAGGATGGGGATCGCGACGCAGTGAACGACGAGATGGATCGCTGCCCAGATACCGGCGCCGGCGAACCGGTTGACACCGACGGTTGTGCTGCCAGCCAGAAGGACGACGACAAGGATGGAGTGTCCAACCTGGTCGACCAGTGCGCCAATACGTCCGTGGCCGAGACGGCTAACAGCAGCGGCTGCGCGCCCAGCCAGCGTGACAACGACCAGGACGGTGTGTCTGATGCCATTGACCAGTGCCCCAATACTCCAGCCGGCGATGCGGTCAACTCCCGCGGCTGCTTCATGGAGCGGGATACCGACGGCGACAACGTTCCGGACGGCAGGGATCGGTGCCCCAACACACCGGCAGGTGTGACGGCGGACGCGAACGGCTGCACTATCGTGATTGCGGATGAGCGGGATACCGATGGCGACGGCGTGCCTAACACCCGGGATCGTTGCCCAGACACACCCAAGGCCGATGCCGCTGATGCGAACGGGTGCACCATCCTGTTCCACAAAGGCACCCGGAGCGTCATTCTGCGCGGCGTGACCTTCCTCCCTGGCCGGGCGACGCTTACGCCCGAAGCGCGGGAGATCCTCCGCGACGTGGCGAGCCAGCTGGTGGAGAACCCCCAGTATAAGGTTCAGGTGTCCGGTCATACCGATATACGGGGTACCCGAGCCAGGAATCTGCGGCTGTCGCTGGCCCGGGCCCGGACAGTGGAGACCTTCCTGGAGGCCAACGGCGTGCCGCCGACCCAGGTTACCGCCAAGGGCTTTGGACCGGATGTGCCGATCGCCCCGAACAAGACGGCAGCCGGCAGAGCCAAGAACCGCCGGGTGGAGCTGAATCGGACGAACTAGTAAGGCGGTACGGCGGCAAAAAGAAGAAAAGCACGTCATCCTGAGCGCCAGCGAAGGATCGCTCCGAGCCGAATGGAGAGATCCTTCGCTTAGCTTAAGATGACGTTTTTTCTACCGCCTTACCGCCCTACCGCCTTACCCTCTGACGGCCAACTGCCGCCCAGTGCCTTGTACAGAGCCGCGTAAGCAGTTGCCGCGTCGGTCCGGCTCTGCGCCAGCTGATCCTGCGCTTCGAGCTGAGTCCGCTCGGCATCGAGCACCTGCAGAAAATCGGCGATTCCGCCGGTGAACCGCAATCTTGCCAACTCCGCGGCCCGCGCGCTCGCATCGGCCGCGTCCCGCAGCCGGTCCATTCTGCCTCGCGCGGTCCGATAGCGCACGAGTGAAGTCTCTACGTCCTGCATTGCCCGGAGCACGGTGGCATCGTACTGCGCCCGTGCCTCCCGTTCCCTGGCACTGGATTGATCGACCCGAGCCTTGATTCGTCCCAGGTTCAGCGCCGGCCACGTTATCACCGGACCAACGGCGTAGCGGAACGTTCCGTCGTCTGCCAAACCACTGAACTCACTTGCAGCGTATCCCGCGGTCCCGCCCAGGCTTAGACGAGGGAGGTAGTCTGCCTTAGCTGCTCCCACCAGCGCCCGCTCGACTGCCATCTGCCGTTCCGCGGCTCCGACGTCGGGCCTTCGCCGAATGACCGAATCGGGGGCGGAAAGCTCTCCGATGTCCGGAAAATCGGGCAAGGGTTGCGGAGCTTCGAGCTCGGCCGCTACCGTGGCCGGGGGTCGTCCCACCAAGACGCCGATCGCATATTGGGCTGCCCGCACCCGGCTTTCGAGTGTCGGAATTGATGCCAGGGTAGTGCTCAGCTGTGCCTGCGCCCGCTCGGTGTCGAATGCCGTGCCCCGACCGGCCTGGAGCCGCTCGCGGGTCAGGTTGAAAGTGCGCCGCTGATTGTCGGCGTTCTGCGACGCCACCGCGAGCTGTTCCTGTGCACCCCTGAGATCGAAGTACGCCCGAGCCAGCTCGGCGGTCAGGGAGATCTGGATGTCTCGAAGATCTTCCTGATTCACCTCGATGAACGCTCCCTGTGCCTGCACGTTGTGTCTCAGCCGGCCGAAGAGATCCAGCTCCCAGGAGGCGTCGAACCCGGCGTCCCAGATGTTCTGATCGGGGAAGGTCCCCACGCTGAAGCCACCCGGGAAAGCGGCCCGGGCAACCCGCTGGCGGGTGTAGCTGCCGGCGAACGTCACCGTGGGAGCGAAATCCAGAGCGGCCTCGGTGCGTGCGGCCCGGGCACCGCGCACCCGCTCCTCCGCCGCCCGCACGTCGAGGTTGGCCTGACCCAGCTGGTTGATTAACCGGGTCAAGGTCGTGTCGCCCAGGTCCGGCCATCTCACCAGCTGGGCGGTATCCGAGGGCGGCGTCGCGATGGCGACGGCGGTGTCCTGGGTCTCTCTGAACGCCTTTGGAACCGGGACCTCCGAGGAGCGGTACCCGGGGGAGGAAGCACAGCCCGCGGCTGCCAGCGCGATCCCGAAAAACAGTGCCGCCTTACGCATGTTTCGAATCCTCATCGTGAGCCGGCTGGAGCGCGAACTGCTGGGCCCGCCGGGTGCGCCGCTCCAGCATTCCCTGGAGCACCACGTAGAACACGGGGGTGAGCACCAGACCGAAAAACGTCACTCCCAACATTCCGGAGAACACCGCCACGCCCATGGCGTGCCGCATCTCGGCGCCAGCGCCGCTGGAGAACACCAGGGGAAGCACACCCATGATGAAGGCGAATGAAGTCATCAGAATCGGGCGCAGCCTGATCCGGGATGCCTCCAGGGCGGAATCGACCACCGACCGACCCTGCAAGTGGAGCTCGCGGGCGAACTCGACGATCAAGATCGCGTTCTTGCAGGCGAGCCCGATCAACACCAGGAAGCCGATCTGGGTGAAGATGTTGTTGTCGCCTTTGGTGAGCCACACGCCGCCGACAGCACAGAGCAGCGACATCGGAACAATCAGGATCACCGCCAGTGGCAGGGTCCAGCTCTCGTACTGAGCGGCCAGCACCAGCAGCACCAGCAGAACGCAGAGCGGAAAGATGAAGATTGCGGTGTTGCCGGACAGCCGCTGCTGGTACGAGAGATCGGTCCACTCGTAGCCAATGCCGTTGGGCAGCACTTCGCGCATCAATTCCTCGATCGCGGCCTCCGCCTGGCCCGAGCTGAAGCCCGGCGCCGGTCCGCCGTTGATGTCGGCCGCGGGATATCCGTTGTAGCGAGTGGCCTGGTCCGGTCCGCGCGACTCCTTTACCTGAACCACGGAGCCCAGCGGGATCATCGCGCCGGCGGCGTTCCGCACCTTCAGCTGCGCGATGTTGTCGGCAGTGGCGCGAAACTGCGCGTCGGCCTGCACCTTCACCTGGTAGGTCCGGCCGAATTTGTTGAAGTCGTTGACGTACACCGAGCCAAGATAGGCCTGCATGGTCTGGAAGAGATCGGTGAGCACGATGCCCTCACGCTTCACTTTATCCCGGTCCACCTCCACCTCGAGCTGGGGCACGTTGACCCGGTAACCGCTGAACACTCCGGCCAGCGCCGGCGTCTGCCAAGCGCGGCCCAGCAGCTTCTGGGTAGCGTCGTTCAGCGCCGCCTCTCCCAGTCCCGCGCGGTCTTCCAGCTCGAGCTTGAATCCACCGACCTGTCCCAGCCCGTTCACCGGCGGTGGAGGAAATACTGCGACGAATGCATCCTGAATTCCGCCGAACTTCGCGTTCAAGGCGCCGGCGATGTTGAGCCCATACTGGTCTTTGCTCTTTCGCTCCTCGAACGGCTTGAGCGGGAAGAAAACGATTCCGGCATTCGGCGCGTTGACGAAGCCATTGATCGAGAGTCCGGGAAACTGGACCGCGTTCTCCACCCCGGGCTGCTGCATCCCGATCTCGGCCATCTGCCGAATCACCTTGTCGGTCCGGTCCAGCGTGGCAGCGTCGGGCAGCTGGGCAAAGGCAACCAGGTACTGCTTGTCCTGGGTCGGCACGAACCCCTTGGGCACCTTCGAGAAGCCGACATAGGTCAGCACCAGCAGCACCGCATAGATCGCCAGCACCGCGCCCTTCCGGCGCACCACTCCGTTTACGGCCGAGCCATAGCGTGAGGAGCCGCGGCTGAATGCGCGATTGAAGGGCCGGAACAGCCAGCCCAGCCCGCGGTCCAGCCAACGGGTGAGACGATCGGGTGCCGCGCCGTGCGGCTTCAACAGAATGGCGCTCAAGGCCGGCGACAGGGTAAGCGAGTTGATCGCCGAGATGACGGTGGAGAATGCAATCGTGAGCGCGAACTGCCGGTAGAACTCCCCGGTCAGGCCGCTCAGGAAGGCCACCGGCACGAACACGGCGCAGAGCACCAGGCCAATGGCGATGATGGGGCGGCTCACCTCGTCCATCGCCTTGTGGGCGGCGTCGCGGGGTGAAAGCCCCGCCTCGATGTTCCGCTCCACGTTCTCCACCACCACGATCGCGTCGTCCACCACGATGCCGATGGCGAGCACCAGGCCAAAGAGCGAGAGCGTATTGATCGAGAAGCCGAACATCAGGAGGATGGCGAAGGTGCCCACGATCGAGACCGGCACCGCCACCAACGGAATGATCGAGGCCCGCCAGGTCTGCAGAAACAGCACCACCACCAGCACTACCAGCAGGATGGCCTCGAAGAGTGTTTTCACCACTTCCCGGATCCCATCTCGCACGTTGACGGTGGGGTCGTACACGATCCGGTAGTCGACGCCCTGGGGGAAGTTGCCCTTCAGCTCCTCCATGGTCTTCCGCACGGTGCTCGACAGCTCCAGCGCGTTGGACCCCGGCGCCTGGAAGATGCCAATGCCCACCGCTTCCTTCCCGTTCAGGAGGGAGCGCAGCGCATAGTCACCCGCCGAGAGCTCGATCCGGGCCACGTCCTTGAGGCGGGTCAGCTCACCGTTCTCCCCGGTCTTGAGGATGATGTTGCCGAACTCCTCCTCGTTGGCCAGCCGGCCCCGCGCGTTGATGCTGAGCTGATAGTCGACCGGCACCGGCATGGGAGGACCTCCCACCACGCCCGCCGCAACCTGCACGTTCTGCTCCCGGATCGCGTTCACCACGTCGGTGGCCGCGAGCCCGCGAGCCGCGATCTTTCCCGGATCGAGCCACACCCGCATCGAGTAGTCGCCGCCGCCGAACACCTCCACCTGACCGATACCGGGTATCCGCGCCAGCACGTCCTTCACTTGCAGCAGGCCGTAATTCCGGAGGTAGGTGACGTCGTATCGGCTGTCGGGCGACAGCAGGTGGACGACCATGATGAAGTTGGGCGAGCTCTTTACCGTGGTGACGCCGAGCTGGCGCACTTCTTCAGGGAGACGGGGGAGCGCCTGGCTTACCCGATTCTGTACCTGAACCTGGGCCAGATCGGGATCAGTGCCGACCCGGAACGTCACGGTGAGGGTGAGTACGCCGTCCGAGGTAGACTGGGAGGACATGTAGAGCATGTTCTCCACCCCGTTGATCTGCTCCTCCAGCGGTGTAGCCACCGCCTCGGAGATTACCCGCGGGTTGGCTCCGGGATAGATCGCGCGCACCACCACCGAAGGTGGCACCACCTCGGGGTACTCGCTGATCGGCAGGCCGAACATCGCGATCAGACCGGCAATGAAGATCACGATCGAGACCACGGCCGCGAAGATCGGCCGGTCGATGAAGAAGCGGGAGAATCGCATGGCTACTTTCCTTGTCCCGCGGCCGGTGCTGCAGAATCAGCCGCCGTCATCTCGCTCAGTGTGGGGGCCACCTTCATGCCGGGCCGGACCCGCATCAGCCCATTCACCACCACATGTTCCCCCGGCTGCAGGCCCGAGTCGATGATTCGAAGCCCGTCCACCAAGCGGCCGGGAACCACGGGGCGATAAGCCAGCGTGTCTCCCTGGCCAACCACCAGCACGAACTTGTGGTCCTGATCGGTCCCGATAGCAGCATCGCGCACCAGCAGCGCCTTTCGCTTGTGCTCGCCCACCAGCTTGACCCGGGCGAAGAGCCCTGGCGTCAGCGCTCGCGACTTGTTGGAGAAGACCGCACGAGTCCGGATGGTACCGGTGTTGGGGTCGATCTGATTGTCGACGAAGTCGAGCTGCCCCTGGTGAGGAAAGCCGTCCTCATTGGCGAGGCCGAGGAAAACCGGAAGCTTGGCGGTACGCCAGTTGGAACCGTCGCGCGCCCGGCCGGCGTACCGGAGATAGGTCTGCTCGTCGCTATCGAAGTAGACGTACATCGGGTCCATCGACACGACCGTGGTGAGCAGCGTCGCCGGCGGACCGGTCTCCACCAGGTTGCCCAGAGTGACCAGCGCGTTGCTGACCCGCCCGTTGATGGGCGAGCGAACTCTGGTCCAGTCCAGATTGAGCCGCGCGGTCTGTACCGCGGCCTCTGCAGCCCTCACGCTGGCTCCGCCCTGCGCCTCGGCGCTGGTGCGGCTGTCGTACTCCTCACGAGAAATCGCCTGCGCCTTCACCAGCGGGTCTGCCCGCCTGACATCACTGGCCGCCAGTGCTGCAGCCGATCTGGCGCGCTCCAGCTCTGCTTGCGCCCGGGCCAGCTCGGCCTGATAGGGCCGAGGGTCGATCTCGAAGAGCACCTCGCCCTTCCTGACCTCGCGGCCCTCGGTGAAGCTCACCCGCTGGATATAGCCTGAAACCCGAGGCCGGATCTCGACCTGGTCCACGGCCTCGAGCCGGCCGGTAAACTCGTCCCACTCGGAGATTTCCCGCTCCGGAACCGGAGCGACGGTGACGGTTTGAAGCGGCGGCGCGGCCGGAGGTTTATCGTCGGCGCGGCCGTTGAGGGTCAGCGCCGCCAGGGAGAGACCAGCCAGTCCTACGGTTCCGATGAGGACGAGTCGCCGAGTCTGCATGATGCCGTGCCTCCAAGAAGGAATTCGTCTTTTTGCGCTACATCTATTCGTCGTTTGAGTGACGCTGGTTTCGACTGCCAACGAACTCGTGGCCCACTTGTTACAGTCCAGGGTTTGTCTGACAGTTCGATAACCATCTAACTTCTAGTCACAAAAAACCTTCCGCGCCTTGTCCACATGGATTCAGGCGACGGAAGTTTTCAGTTTTCCACCGGCCCGGCGCAGCAGCTCGGCGGTATATGCCTCCAGGATCTCCCGGCGGACTTCACATTGGAGGTATTGGCCTTCCCGGCGGGCGTCCACCAGGCCGGCTCGGACTAATTCCTTGATATGATGAGAGATGGTCGCTTTGGAGACGGGAAACTCCTCCGTCAGCTTGGTGCAGGGACACTCCTTGTGGCCGGCGATGACCTCGAGCACTTGCATCCGCCTGGGATCGGCGAGGGCCTTGGCAATCAGCTCGAACTGCTTCTCGGTCAGCGTGGACCGTCCCCCACCGGTGTTTTTCACAGTTCAATGGTTATCGAACTATCTTCCTTCTGTCAAGAGGAAGCGGAGATGTGCCCCTTTTTGACTATTGACAGCAGTTGTCCCGACTCCCATCGTAGCATTGCCGCGAGCATCCGAATACGAGATGGCGCCGCAACGGCGTTCCATTCCTCGCGACCTGTTGTTTCCCCCGTAAACCGCTCAGCATCGCAAGACCGGCTCTTTCCATAGCGCTGGCTTCCAGCGCGCAGCAGTTGTGACCTTCCCCGGTCACCAGCTCTGGCCCTGGCTTCGAGACTCTCCGAAGCCGCGCGGACGCGCGTGTCTCCTCGAGCGGCGAGCGCCGCAGCGCCCGGCCGGGTAGCCCCCTCTCCCACGAGCGACAGGAGGTGTTATGTCGCGGCTACACTATGCCATCATTCTGGCCGGTGTTCTTGCCTGTACCGATCAGACCGAACCTCCTCCCGCGGCCAGCAATCCCGAGGACGTGGCGCTGGACAACGATGTGTCGGCCGTCGAACTGGAGCTCAATGCTGGGAGACTAGATCGGGAGGCTCACACTGCGTTGTCCGGCGGCGCGACCAC
>JBJMPB010000178.1:0-3631 GCA_045803455.1 Gemmatimonadales bacterium
TATAGCCCTGCTCGGCGATCTTCCTCCGCTCCGGCGCCTTGAACTCCACCGCACTCTTGAAGTGGGCACCCTCGGGAAGCAGGATAACCGCGGTCGGATCGTAGCCCTGTTCCCGGAGGTTTCGCTCGGTCGGTTCGCGCAGGTTGGGTGGACGGCCGCTGATGAAGAACACCGCCACGCCGAGCTCGTGCGCCCGTAGGGCCAGCGTCAGGGTCGGCGCGAGCGCCTTCGAGTTGGCGAGCGCCTGCCAGGCGCGAAGACCACAGGGACCGTTTTCGAGGTCGCACCCTCCTCCCACCACTCGACCCCATCCGTTCAGGCGATAGGCAGGCCAGTTCGACAGCGAGGTCTCATCGATGTCGAGCACCATCGCGGGCTTCTTCGCTGTCTTCGACCGCTGCTCCAGCCACTCCTGCGCCCGGGCCACCACCGCCGAGAAATCCCGGTCGTACCGGCCCGAGCTGATGTACTCCTCGACCTGCTGCTGCGCTTCATATAGACGGGGTACGTCCGACGAGGCTCCCGCAGGGGCTACCGGCTCGGCGGAGCCGCCGTGGGTCGCAGTACCCGCACACCCAGGGGCGAGAGCCACCAACGCTGCGACACGAAGAAAGGCTGTCGCCCGGGCCGGCGCCAAACTCCATTTACCAGTCCCGAGAACGGGACCGGCCGTGCCTATCCATTCGCTTATCAACGGAATGCGAGCTGCTGGAACCGTGGGTTCCTTCGCAGAGGATCCCAAAACGGATCCACCCTGAGCCATGCCGGGGAGAGAGGCCCGGGTCGCGAAAAGACGGTGGTCAGCTGATCGACCGCCTGATCGCGGTGTCCCAGCAGCACGTGGATTCTCGCCAGATTCGCCGGCATCAGCGCACTCTCCGCCCCACCCTCCGGGTAGGGCAGCAACGCGACGGCCCGTTCGCCCTCCCGCACCGCGTCCTCTGCCCGGGCCAGGCCGGCCAGGGCCAGGCCAAGCATGGCGTGGTAGAAGGGATCGCCGTTGGGATTCCGACGAACCTTCTCCTGGAGCACAGCCCGCGCGGTATCGAACGATGCCAGGGCCTGAGCCTCCTGGCGGCGGCGGCGCTGAACCAGACCCTTGGCCAATGCCAGGGCGGCGGTGTCGCCGTCCAACGCGGCGGGCGTGAGGTGAAGCAACCGGGTTTCCTGCTCGTCGCTCAGCAGCAACGCGATGTCACTCAGCGAAATCACGACATCATGATTCCCGGTTGGCGCCAGGTTCTCCGAGACGTCGGGGAGAATCTCCCTAGCCCCCTTCAGGTCTCCGGTCAGGTTGAGGTAGGCGACGGCCTTGGTGAGACGAAATCCCACCGACCGTTTCTGGGCCAGCGCGCGATCCCAGTAATAATTCGCGGCAGGAAACTGGCGCAGCGTGGCATAGGTATCCGCCAGAGACGCTTCCTGCTCCGGGTCGAGAGGATTCAGCCGCTCGGCCTCCCTCTCGTAGGCCAGAGCCTTGTCCCACTCGCCCCGCCGACGGTAGACGTGGGCAATCAGCCCCAGGAGTCCGTTGTCGCTAGGCCGGACCTTCCGGGCCCGATTGAGGGACTCCAAGGCGCCATCGTAGTCTTTGAGAACGAACAGCCGATAGAATCCCAGCGCGCAACAGCTGCCTGATTTGCAGTCGGGGTCCAACTGTGTCACCCGGTCCAGCGCCCCTTTGGCCTGCGTCAGGCGTTCGACGTCTCGATCCAGGTAGCTCAGGTACAGGATGACGTGGGTGATCGATAGGTAGGCCCAGGCGGTGACAAAGCTCGGGTCGAGCGTTACCGCGCGCTGGAACAGGTCCGCCGACCTCCGCCGTGTGGCGGGAGAAGGTGCCTGCGTGGCCTCGATCGCGCGGAGGTAGGTCTCGTACGCCTCGGCATTGGAGGTGGGTGCCTCCAGCTGCCGTCGCTCGTCGGTCAGCAATGTGATGTCGAGCGCTCCAGCCACCTTAGTGGCAAGGCTGGTCTGCAGGGCAAACATTCCCGTCAACACCGTATCGTACTCCGCCGCCCAGAGCGGCCGGCCATCGGACACCCGGAGTAGCACCGGGCTCACCCTCACCCGACCTGGTGGACCAGTCCTGTCCCACCATACCGAGCCCCGGAGGATGTACTGAGCGCCGAGCTCGCGACCGATCTGGGTCAGACTCTTGCTGGTCCCCTTATATCGGTTGGCGCTCTGCGACGCAATCACGGCGAGACTGCGGACGCCGCCCAGTCGGAGGCCGATCGCCTCGGTCAGCCCATCGGCGAAGTAATCGTCGGCCGCTGGTCCCCGGTTCTCGAACGGCAGCACCGCCAGGATCTTTCGCCCGGGCGACGCGATGGGCACGGCGGCGCCCACGGCGTCGTGCTGCTTCCAGACCATGTAGCCCGCTCCGGCGAGGAAGAGCAGGACGGCCCCGACGACGGTCAGGCTCAGCACCTGGGCTCGCTGCACTCGACGGCTCAGGGCGACCGGCACCTGCGGCAACTCGGCAGTCGAAGTCTTTCCTTCTTCCGCCTCCTCCGCCCTCACCGTCCTCTTCACGCCGTTTCCTGCCACATACCGATGCCGCTCGATCCACTCAGCGAGCTCCGGCGGCGGATCGGTGCCCAGCTCCGATCGCACTAGGTCTACGTACGCCTGTCCCCTGCGCAGTGCCTCGGCACGTTCGCCGACCTGTTCCAAGGCTTCCATTAGGCCAAGCACCGCGTGGGAGCTCAGTGGGTCGAGCTGGAGCAGGCGCCGCGACCATTCGGCCGCCAGCCGGTGCTCACCACGTCCGCTCGCTTCGGCCGAGAGTCGCTCCAGCGCGGCTCGGAACTTAGCTGCGAGCTGGGAGCGTTCGACCTCAGCCCAGGTCTCGAATTCACCGCCGCCATTCAGATAAAAACCGTCGAGAAAGGGGGCGGCGTAGAACGCGACCGCCCCGGCCGGGTCATTCCGCTCCAGAGCGGCGATGAAATCGGCGACGTCGCTGGTGATCGTTGCCGAATTGAGCCGGAGCTGGATCGGGCCGAGAAACAGATCAGGTGTACGAAGGTCCCGGCGGAGCGCGTAGCACGCCTGATTGAGCAGAGCTCGACCGCGCTCGGCGTCGGTCTCGGGCCAGAGGCAGGCGATGAGCTTGTCGCGACTGAGGCCACGCTGTCCGGCGACAGCCAGGAGAGCGAGCAGGGCCAGAGTCTTTCTTTGCTGGGCCGCGCCGGTTCCTGGAATGCCGTCGATCTCGACGGAGAGCCCGCCGAACGTCTTGAGGTGGAGCATGTTGCTCCGTTTGACTGGCCTTTGAGAGGCCTCTGAGTGGGTGCTCCTAACTTAGCGCTCGGATCAGGAAGTGGCGACTCTGGGCGGGGCCGAGAGCCTCTGGATCAGGAGGAAACGATGAAACGGATTGGGCTACGAACGGGACTGGGATGGGCTCCTGCACTCGGAGGAGCGATGATGATTGGGTGCGCAGTTCCACCGGCCGAGCAGCCATCGCCCCAGATGGCGGTGTGGGCTCGGAGCCATAACCGCAGCCAGGTGGATGTCTACCTCATGTGCGGGGACCGGGATGCCCAGTGGCTCGGCGTCCTCCAACCCAACGAGGCGGGCGCATTCGAATTTCCATCTGCCCGTACTCAATGCACGCAAGGGC
>JBJMPB010000270.1:0-4541 GCA_045803455.1 Gemmatimonadales bacterium
GACAAGCAGGCAGTGGTAGCAAAGCACCAGGCGCATTCCACCGACACCGGCTCGGCCAAGGTGCAGGTGGCGCTCCTGACCGAGCGGATCAACTCCCTCACCGAGCACTTCCGTACCCACCTGAAGGACCATCACAGCCGCCGCGGCCTGCTCAAGATGGTGGGTACCCGGCGCCGCCTGCTGACGTACCTCAAGCGAAGTGACCTGCAGACGTATCGAGCGCTCATCGAGCAGCTTGGACTTCGGCATTAAAAGATGATGACGACGGGGGGCGTCCTGATCGATCTCGGGACGCCCTTTCTGTTTTCGAGTCGGGAGCTGGGAGCCGGGAGTCAGGTCCCCGCCACGACTGCCGTCTCCTGACTCCAGACTCCCAACTCCTGACTACGCAGCAAAGACGCCCATCAAAGAGAGAGAGTGCAGCAGTGACAGTTCAACGGATTGAAACCGAGTTCGCCGGACGCCAATTGACCATCGAGACGGGCCGTCTGGCCCGGCAGGCCGGCGGCTCCGCCCTGGTCCGGTTTGGCGATACCATGGTACTCGCCGCCATCACCGTATCTCCCAACATCTCCAACCTTCCGTTCTTCCCGCTCACGGTGGAGTACCGCGAAAAGACCTACGCCGCCGGAAAGATCCCTGGCGGATTTCTCAAGCGTGAGGGCAGACCCTCCGACAAGGAAATTCTGGCCAGCCGGCTGATCGATCGCTCGATCCGGCCGCTGTTCCCCGAGGGGTTCAAGAACGAAGTCCAGGTGTTCGTGACCGTGCTGTCGGCCGACCAGGAAAACGATGCCGACATCCTCGGCGTCATGGCCGCCTCAGCCGGCCTGACCCTCTCCCAAGTGCCCTGGAACGGCCCGCTCAGCGCGGTTCGGGTTGGCCGGGTAGAGGGGAACTGGATCCTGAATCCCACGTTCCAGCAGCTGGAGTTCTCCACCATCGACCTCGTCGTCAGCGGGTCCGCCGAATCCATCGTCATGGTCGAGGGTGGCTCCCTGGAGATTTCCGAGGCCGAGGTGCTGGAGGCCCTGAAAGTGGCCCAGCGAGGAATTCGGGACGGCATCAAACAGCAGCAACAGCTGGTCAGCAAGGCCGGGGCCCCGAAGAAGATGGCGTGGAGCAAGCCCGAGGTCGATCAGACTCTGGTTTCCCGGGTCCGAGCCGCGGCCGAGTCGCAGATGGCGCAGGCCATCAACGCCAAGGACAAGGCCGGGCGCTCCAACGCGGTGAAGGCAGTAAAGGAGCAGGCGCTCCAGAGCCTCACCCCGGACTTTGCGGAGCAGGCCCGGGAGATCGGCACCGAACTGGATGATATCGAGTACCGGGTCATGCGTTCACAGGTGCTGGAACGCGGCGAGCGAGTTGACGGCCGCGATCCCGACACCATCCGTCCGATCACGATCGAGACGGGCGTTCTGCCCCGCACCCACGGGTCGTCGATCTTCACCCGGGGTCAAACCCAGGCCCTGGTCTCGGTAACGCTGGGTACCACCGATGACGAGCAGCGGATCGACAGCATTGATGTCCCCGGTGAGACCACGAAGTCCTTCATGCTGCACTACAACTTCCCGCCCTACGCTACCGGTGAAGTGAAGATGATGCGGGGAACCAGCCGCCGCGAAATCGGCCACGGAGCACTGGCCGAGCGCGCGCTGCAGCCGCTGCTGCCCCACTATGAGGACTTCCCCTACACCTTGCGCGTGGTCTCCGAGATCCTGGAGTCGAACGGCAGCTCTTCTATGGCCACCGTGTGCGGCGGCTCGCTGGCCCTGATGGATGCCGGGGTTCCCATGAAATCGCCCTGCGCCGGTGTGGCCATGGGTCTGATCAAGGAAGGCAATAAGGTCGCCATCCTGACCGACATCCTGGGATCGGAAGACCACTTGGGTGACATGGACTTCAAGGTGGCGGGAACCGAGCGGGGAATCACATCCATCCAGATGGACATCAAGATCGAGGGGCTCGACCTCAAGATCATGGAAGAGGCGCTGGAGAAAGCCCGAAGAGGGCGGCTCCATATCCTCAAGGAGATGGCTCGCGCCCTTTCGGGACCGCGGACCGAGCTGTCGAAATACGCCCCCCGGATCTTCACCATGCAGATCAAGCCGGACAAGATCGGCGATGTCATTGGTCCCAAGGGCAAGACGATCCGTGGGATTCAGGACGCCACCGGCGCCAAGATCAGCATCGAGGATACCGGTGTGGTCACCATCTCTGCGGTTGGAGGCGAGGCCGGCGAGAAGGCCCGCGCCATGGTTGCCGCCATCACCACGGAGCCGGAAGTCGGCCGCACCTACGAGGGGCCGGTCAAGAGCACCACGGCCTTCGGCGCCTTTGTCGAGATTCTTCCGGGAGTGGAGGGTCTGCTGCACATCAGCGAGCTGCAGCATGGCCGCACGGAAAAGACCGAAGATGTGGTCAAGAAGGGTGATATCGTTCAGGTCAAGCTGCTCGAGGTGGACGACCGCGGGCGGATGAAGCTCTCTCGGAAGGCGCTGCTGCCCAGGGATTAGCCCTTCGTGGAAACGGCTCAACTGGACGAAGGGCTCTTCAAGACCACGGCTCCCAACGGGCTGGTGGTTCTCAGCGAAAAACTGGCGGGCGTACGCTCGGCCGCGGTTGGCATCTACGTGCGCACTGCCAGTGCGCACGAGGACCCCGCACAGCTCGGTATCTCCCACCTGCTGGAACACATGGTGTTCAAGGGAACCGAGCGGCGGAGCGCCCGGCAGCTGGCGCTCGAGCTGGAGGTGCGGGGAGGGGGCCTGGACGCCTTCACCAGCCGCGACTACACCAGCTACCAGGCCCACGTTCTCGACGCCGATCTGCCTCTGGCCGTCGAGATTCTCACCGATCTGGTCCGCCGTCCGTTACTCCGGCAAAGCGACCTCGAGTCCGAACGGAATGTGGTGCTGGAGGAGATCAACGGGGTAGCGGACACCCCGGACGATCTCGTCTTCGAGATTCATGCTCGCGCCCTCTGGCCTCAACACCCTTACGGCTACTCCATTCTGGGCACGGCGGATACTCTGGACGCCATGTCGGCCGAGGATCTACGGGCGTTGCACCAGCGGGGTTACTACCGAGGGAACTGCGTGGTGGCGGCGGCGGGAAACGTCGACCACAGTCAGCTGCTCACCGTGCTCGAACGGGAAGGCTGGTTCGCGGGTAGCGTGCTCGAGCCATCCCGCGCTGGAGTAAAGCCGATTCCCGCGGTGCGGGGGGGACACTGCACCGAGCATCGTGACACCGCGCAGACCCACATCGTCTTCGGCACCGACACCTTTCCTCTGCGCGATCCGCGCCGTTTTTCTCTTGCTATCTTGACCAACGCCTTTGGCGGGGGCATGTCCAGCCGGCTCTTTCAGCGCATCAGGGAGGAGCTGGGGCTGGCCTACGCCATCTTTGCGTATAAGCACTTCTATCAGGCGTCGGGACAGCTTGGGGTGTATGTCGGTACCCAGCCCGCCACGGCCGACCAGGCGACCGCTGCCATCCGGGATGAATACGCCAAGCTTGCCCGCGAGGGGCTACCACCGCACGAGCTCAGCGACGGAAAGCAGCAGCTCAAAGGGCAGATCATGCTCTCATTGGAGAGTCCCGGCGCCCGGATGGCCCGGCTGGCCGGGTTCACGCTCTATGATGACCATTACCGGCCGCTTGACGAGATGCTCCGGGAGATTGACGCGGTCACGCCGGAAGCCGTTATAGATGTGGCGGCGGAGTTCTTCGCACCGGACCGGCAGACGGTAGTACGTCTGGGGCCGGAGAAGCCGTGAACGGTTAACGCTAAACAGTGAACCGGGCGCACCGGTGAACCCGTTTACCGTGCACCGTTTACCGTGTACGCTTTTGCACCCCCACCCCGGGTTTCAACGATGAAGATCGGCGTCCCGAAGGAGATCAAGACCAACGAGAACCGCATCGCCCTGGTCCCCGCGGGGGCGGAGGCGCTCGCCGCTGCCGGTCACACGGTATTCGTGGAGCAGGGAGCGGGAGCCGGAAGCGGATTCTCCGACGATGCGTATCGTGCCGTGGGCGCCAGCATCCTGCCCACCGCCGACGAGGTGTGGCAGCAAGCGGAAATGATCATGAAGGTAAAGGAGCCGATCGCGGTGGAGTGGCCCCGGATGCGCCGCGGGCAGGTGATCTACACCTATTTCCACTTTGCCGCTGCAGAAGACCTGACCCGGGCGGTCATCGACTCAGGCGCCATCGCGGTCGCCTACGAGACCGTGCAGATCCCTAGCGGCGAGCTGCCCCTGCTGACGCCGATGTCGGAAGTGGCCGGCCGGATGGCGGTTCAGGAAGGGGCGAAATACCTGGAAAAGGTGTTCGGCGGCAGCGGGATCCTGCTGGGCGGGGTTCCCGGTGTGGCACCGGGAGAGGTCCTGATCATCGGCGGAGGTGTCGTGGGCATCAATGCTGCCAAGATGGCTGCGGGGTTGGGGGCCCACGTGACCATTCTCGACATTTCGCTGGACCGGCTACGCTACCTGGACGACGTTCTCCCCACCAACGTGGATACCGTCTACTCC
>JBJMPB010000311.1:0-2575 GCA_045803455.1 Gemmatimonadales bacterium
TGCACCGTCGAGGCGCTCGAAGTTAAACGTGACGCGGCGCGCGGGAAGTGTCACGTCGACGTTGGTTTCTGGGGTGGGGCCATCCCCGGCAACCTCAAGGATCTGCGTGGACTCCACGATGCGGGTGTCTTCGGGTTCAAGTGCTTCTTGTTGCACTCTGGAGTTGACGAATTCCCGTTCCTCAACGAGGACCAGCTCGAGGAGTACCTGGCGGTCTTGCGGACGTACGGGGCCCAGATGATCGTGCACGCCGAAGACTCCAAAGCAATCTCGCGGGCTCCCGTTCCTTATGGCAAGCGGTATGCCTACTTTCTTGCCTCCCGCCCGCGCGGCGCGGAGAACGTCGCCATCGCTCACGTCATCGAGGCAGCCCGCTACACCAAGGCTCGGGTTCACTTGCTCCACCTGTCCAGCTCCGACGCCGTCCCAATGATCCGCACCGCGCGTCGCGACGGGGTGAGGATCACAGTGGAGACATGCCCGCACTACTTGTTTTTCGAGGCCGAGTCCATCGCCGATGGCGCCACGGAGTTCAAGTGTTGTCCGCCGATCCGGGAAGCCGACAACCGGGAGGAGCTGTGGCGAGCGCTCGACCGCGGCGACATTGACTGCATTGTCTCTGACCATTCCCCCTGCACAGTGGAGCTCAAGCGCCGGGAGGTCGGCGAGTTCGGTCCCGCTTGGGGCGGCATCTCGTCGCTCGAAGTGGCCTTGTCGGCCGTTTGGACTCAGGCACGGCTACACGGGTACACACTCGTCGACGTCGTGCGGTGGATGGCCGAACGTCCAGCCCACATAGCCGGGCTGCAGGAGAAGGGCCGCATCGAGCGTGGCTACCACGCCGACTTCACCGTCTTCGCACCCGACGAGGCCTTCGTCGTCGACCCGAGCCGGCTGCACCACCGCAACCCCATCACTCCGTACGCCAACCGCCCGCTAGCCGGTGTGGTCCATAGCACGTGGCTACGCGGCCAGCAGGTTATGGGGGACAACCCACAAGGCCGCCTGATTAGCCGAGGAGAGGCATGAGCACCGACATACCCAATCCCGACGCCCCTGGATCCGAGCAGCCGGAACCGGAGTTCACGCGTCTCCCTGATCTGGCTTCACGAGCCCTCGGTGGCAGTGTCGTGTGGGCCAACGACGAGCTGTTCGCGGAGCGGGAGAACCTGATCAAGGTCGAAGAGCCCAGCTACTCGACGTACACCTTCGGACATAAGGGGCAGATTTACGACGGCTGGGAGACGCGCCGGCGGCGGGAGCCCGGTCATGACTGGGCGCTGGTCCGACTCGGCGTGCCCGGTGTGGTACGCGGCGTCGTTGTGAACACCGCCTTTTTCAAAGGGAACTACCCGCCAGAGATCTCGGTCGAGGGCTTGGCCATCGACGGTCACCCGTCACCCGACGAACTCAACGCCGCCGAATGGATCTCCCTTGTGCCGAAGACTCCGGCTAAAGGCCATTTCCGCAATGTGTACGTCGTCGGCCAGCCCGAACGGCTTACCCATGTGCGGTTGTGTCAGTACCCTGACGGCGGCGTAGCCCGGCTGAGAGTTCACGGCGATGTAGTTCCCGACCCGCGTTATCTCAGCACAGGAACCGTAGATCTGGCCGCGCTGGATAACGGTGGCACTATCAGCGGCTGCAGCAACATGTTCTACTCATCACCCACGAACCTGATCTCGCCCGGCCAGGCGCGTGTCATGGGTGAGGGTTGGGAGACCTCCCGTCGAAGGGATGAAGCCAACGACTGGGTGGAGTTCGCGCTCGCGGGACCCGGCGTCGTACGGCTCGCTGAACTCGACACGAGTTACTTCCTGGGCAACGCTCCCGGCTGGGCCAGCCTGCGCGGCTACGATGCGCGAATCGCGAACCCAGAGGAATCAGCCGCGTGGACCGAGATCCTTCCCCGCGAACGGCTGCAGCCCGATACCCGACACCGATTCCGGTTGCCAGCAGGGATAGAAGTGACACACGTCCGGCTCGACGTCTACCCTGACGGCGGAATGGCCCGGGTCCGGCTGTGGGGCGACCTGTCCGCCAGTGGACGCGAGGACCTTGTAGTTCGCTGGTTCAACCTGCTGCCAGAGGGCCACGCAATGGCGATGCTCGCCAAAGACGCCGATCTCACCGGAAGAGGCGCCGAGAAAGCGGTCGCCAATCGGCCGGCCAAGGCGCTAGCCGATCTGCCCCCTGCTCTGCGGAACAGCCTCGCTGGCTAGTCAGGATTTGCGAAGAGCTCTGCACCTACGGAGGAGGAATGACATGACCGTCCAGCTCGAGCGGGGTGACGCTGCCCCCACGTTCACCCTTCCCACCGCAGACGGAGATCAGATCTCGCTGGATGACCTGCGTGGCGAAAGAGTGATCCTGTATTTCTATCCCGCGGCCATGACGACCGGATGCACCACAGAGGCCTGCGATTTCCGAGACAACCTTGGGTCGCTGAAGGGCACCGGCTATGCGGTCCTGGGAATCTCGCCGGATGAGCCGGAGAAACTGGTGGAGTTCCGGGAGCGGGAGGCACTGACGTTCCCGCTCCTCGCCGATCGCGGCGGTGTGGTCCACGCCTCCT
>JBJMPB010000323.1:0-6245 GCA_045803455.1 Gemmatimonadales bacterium
CCATCGCAGACGTTGCGGCACGGCTCCATGCGGCCCGCCAAAGTCGCTCGTCCAAACTGACCGAAGCGGAAGGATTGCGTTGGTTTTCGCAGCGTCAGACGTTTCTCGCGACGACGGCTGACCTGGCTTCAGCCCAGCGGCTTTCGCGCTTTCTCTACATCGCTGAAAAAGTCGGCTGTTGAAGCCACCACCGTCGCACCTACGTCCTCCTCCAGGGCCACCCTGGGCGTCTTGCCGGTTGCGCGGCAACGGTCTGCGGCGACGCAAGTGCCAGGCACTGTGCCTTCCGTGCGGTGGCCACCACCCACTCGTCGCGGCCGGCCCGAACCGTATCGGCCAGAGCGCGGAGTTGTGTCGCGATCTCGCGAGCGTCCGCGCTCACCACAGGCGGCTCCCGGAGCTTGATGACGATCTCCTCGAACGCCGCAATGGCATCGATTTGCCCGCTCATGCGGTGCGCCTCCAGGGCCACCAGCCGCGCGGTTGCGGCTGAACTGGTGCAGGTGTCGGAGGTGGTGGTGCAAGCGCCAGCCTCTCGGCTTGCTCCTGCCACTTGTCCCGCTGGCGACGCATCTCCTCAAGTTGGCCTTTCAGATCGGCAAGGCGTTCCTCGGCCAATTTGGCGCGGGCCTCAAACTCAATCTGTTCCCTGATCTCCTGAACGCGTGTTTCAACCTCTGTTTCAGATGTACTTTCTCTGTTTCCAGAGGAGGTTGCTGAGTGTTTCTCACGCTCTGTTTCGATGCCGGCGCGCAACACCTGCATGGCTTCCGAGTAGCGGTGCAGCTCGGCCGGGTCGATCTTGAACGAGTTCGTTTCGGGGCTGCGCTGCGCTGAGAGCTTGCCGTCGCGGATGGCGCGCGCGAGCGTCGCTTTGCTGAAGCCAGACTGTTTCGAGGCTTCGCCGAGCGTCAGAAACATGGGGTTGACCGTCGTCTCATGGGCACCGTTCGCAACACTCGCCTGGAACAGTTAACGGTCCTTTAAGCGGTCGCCAGTGTAGCCTCGGCACAGCCGTTGTCGGCTCTCTCGGCTGTGCGCCGGCGCGGTTAGGCCAGGATGAGCACGAGCAGCCGCGCCCGCTCCTAAGGGCGTGCGCTCGGGCCACAGCCCAGCTATACGAGCCAGACCTGGAACCGTGAGGTCTCAATGATGCACCCTCTCCGCGCCCTCGGGCTTGCTTGGATCGTCCTTTGGGCGGCTCCGACGGTGGCCAGTGCACAAACCACAACCTCAAGCCCGCTGCCGCCAATCAGACTTCCTGGGATCGCATATCCCGCACCCGTAGAGGCCAGGACCGAACCACCTGCTCCAGCCCTGAAGCCACAGGGTGCTCCAAAGGGTGCTCCAAGCACGTCCGCAAGCCCGCGCCAGGTTGCGGTCAATCCCCCACAGCCGCCTCGTGCTGGATCGCTGGCCGTTGTGAACGGGCGAGACATCACCGTTGCCACCGTGACCGTGGTGGCGGAGACCGAAACAGTCCGGCATGATGAGCCCCTTGCGCCGAATGCGCAGGCCGTTCTGAGGCTGCCTCAGATGAAGGGCTGCACCGCCACCGTCCAAGCCGTGTTCGAGGGTGGCGAGGTCTCGGTCATCGGCACAATCGACGTGTGCAGGGTCAAGCTGGTGCGCTTGATCGAATAGGCCGATGTTCCCGCCCGGCAGCGGCACCGGGGTCGCACGTGGAGGGCCCGCACTCGGAGGCGGCAGTGGACCAGCTCCTGCTGCCCTCACGTCATGGTTGGCGGTGAAGCAGCGCGGTGCGCCATGCCTTTCAGCGCCGCTGCCACTCCAAGAACTGCTTGAACAAAGCCTCACGCTCGCTGCTCGTCAGCGTACGCGGGCCTTTCGCACCGGCACGCGAGTCTAGGAAGGCATCGAACTGAGCTCTGACCTGTGAGGGGCCTCTATCCCGTTCCGCGGTCATCTTGGCCAGAAGCTCTTCAGCCACGCCATAGCGCTTCCAGCCCGGAACCTTGCCAGCCAAGTTGATCTCCCGCCACTTCGGCTGGAAGGGCGGCTGCTGCAGCTGGTCGAACTTCGTGAAGTAAGCCTCGACGAAGCGAGACACACGGCGGTAACGGTCGCTGCTCTTCGGCCAGTTGAACACAGCCAAGACCGCCGGCACGGCGATGGTCGAAACGGTCTCGCCAGACCGGATGAGATTGGGATAGTCCTCAGGCTCAAGCGCCGCTGGAACATAGTAGTCCTCGAACTGAGCCCCATACTCAACCGGGATGAAGTGAAACCCCGGCTCCGGCTTGAACCGGGCAAAGAGGTCGTTGGGCTTCCCGACCACATGCACGACGGCCGACAGTTCGCCGTTACGCATCTTCTCCAGCGCAATCGCGTTGTTGATGAACACCGGCTCGACCTGGACCCCAAGCCGCTGGAAGACGACCTGTCCGGTCAGGTTGGCCGCGCTGCCGGGCGTGTTGAACGCCACCTTGCGGCCGGCGAGGTCTTTGAGGGTTTTGAACTCCTCCCGGGCATAGATGTGAACCTCGGCCAGGAACAGCGGCGAGATGTACTGGATCCGGTTCTCGATGTCCGGCACCTTCACCTCACGCCGGAAGTGATCCAGGACGTCGGCTTGCGTGATCGCGACATCGACCCCGCGCAAGTTGAGCAAATCGGTGACGTTGCCGACCGCGCCAAAGGTCACCATGGGGATGACGCGAAGGTTACTCCCATCATCGAGCGCCTTGGCCAGATCGGCCGCATAGCGGATGAACGTGCCCTCAAGCAGGCCCCCCGCGACCCCAACCGTCCAGGCATTGTGATCCTCTTTGACGGCGTCTAGAGCCGGCGTCTTGGACCCTAGCGCGGTGGATCTGCCGTTTCGGGGCGCGTTGACGGCTGCGGTGGATTGGTCCGCTGGTGGCGCTTCCTGGGATGAGGCCGGCTGTACAGGCAGGCTCAACAGGGCAAGACCGAGAAGACAAAGGGTAGTGTGTTTCATGACAAACCTTATGCTGGAACGAACCGAGACGCCGCTGGCGTACGCGGGCAATGCCTTACTGTCGGAGAGCGAGCAGACGCTCTCGCGCGCCTTGGGCCCCGCGCGCTTCAGCCCTCTGGTACAAGGTCCGGGCCTTTTCGAGGTCCGGCTTGACGCCAAGAACCCCCCAGCGGGCCAGCATCTGCGGTTCGTAGGTTTCGGCCAGCGCAAACCAAGCCTCAGCCGCCCCATTCGCCACGCCTGTCGAACTTAGGTCATCAGTAGGCCGCCAGCTACGTCGCAGATCTGCCCAGTGACGAAGCTCGCCTCCTCCGACGTGAGATAAAGGACGAGATCCGCGACCTCCTTTGGACGGCCAAGCCGGCCCATCGGCGTCTGATCCACCCAGCGCGTGTTCGCGTCCGCGCCGATGGCCTGCACCATGGGCGTATCGATGCGACCCGGCGCGACGGCGTTCACGCGGATGTTGTCGGGGCCGAGCTCGCCCGCCAGATGGCGCGTGAAGCCGATCAGCGCCGCTTTCGTCGTCGCGTAATGAACGCCGACGATATCCATGTAGGCGCGCCCGGCGATGGAGGACAGGTTCACGATCGCGCCGGCCCGGGATGTGCGCATGGCCGGGCTGAGCAGGCGCACCGTGTTTAAGCACCCCGTCAGGTTGACGGCGACAACGCGGGCCCACTCCTCGGGCGCCATCTCCCAGACCGCGTGGGCGCGCCCCTCATGTTTCGGGGAGATGCCGGCGTTGTTCACCAGGATGTCGAAGGAGCCGCCGAGCGTTTCTTGCAGCCGCCCGCAGGCGGCGTCCAAGGCCGGGTAGTCGGACACGTCCGCGGCGATGGCAGCCGCTCGTCCGCCAGCCTCGCGGATGCGGGCCGCCACCGCCTCGGCGTTCGCCCCGGACATGTCCAGGACGCCCACAGCTGCGCCGCGCCGACCGAAGGCCTCGGCGATGGCCGCGCCGATCCCTTGACCCGCCCCGGTGACCAGAACGATCCGACCCTGATGACTGGGACGGTCTCTCGCTTCCCCCATAGCTCGCCCTCAGCGCACGAAGCGGTTCGCGTAATCGGCGCCGAGGCCGATCTGCTCATAATGCCGGCGCACATTCTCGAGCTTGGTGAACACGTCCTCGTAGCCGAGCGCCTTCCCATACGGGTCGACGTAGGTGTAGCCGCCCGTGACATGGAACAGCGTGGCCATTTCCTGCACGTCCTCGGGCACGACCAGGGTGTGCGTCTCGCCCGGGGGCTCAAAGGCGTAGTCGCCGGCCGTGGCTACCCAGTCATGCTCCAGATAGTGCCACTTGCCGCGCAGCGTGAGCGCATGAACCGGCCCAGTATGGCGATGACGGGAGAGGACGCCCGAAGAGCGGACGCGGAGGATGTTGACGTAGTAGCCCTGGCTCACGCTGAGCACGAGGGGCTTGAAGGACACATCGGCTGATTGCGGCACCCAGTCCCGCTCATCGCCATCCAGGTCGAGCGCACTGCCCAAGAAGATGTCCGGCATCATGCCGGTGGGTTGGGGGAGCTGGTAGGCGACCTTGCTCGTATCGATCTCTGGCTTCTCCGACATTGCAGTCATCATAAACTCCGGTTTGCATTGGTTTCCACAGAGGAAGCCTTAGTCCGGGTTGCACCGTCGATCTATACTCGCTTGCGACAAGATCCTTTGACTGAAATTCACAGGCAAACCGGGTGAAGGAGCGATGGAGCTGCGGGATTTCGAGATCTTCGTGCGCGTGGCAGAGGATGGCGATTTCTCGGCAGCCGCGCGGACGCTATCGCTAACGCCTTCGGCGGTCAGCAAATCAATCGCGCGGCTGGAAGAGCATCTGGGCCGCCGCCTGCTTCACCGCTCATCGCGGTCTATGCGGCTCACGCCGGAGGGGCAGAGTTTTCTCGATGCGGTGCATCGGGTGCTCGCCGCCATCGAAGAGGCGGAGGCGGTCGGCTCCGCCGTACCCTCCGGCACGCTCCGCATCCGCTCGGTGCCGACCTTCGCGCGCTACCAACTCGCGCCGCTGATGCCGGCCTTCCGCCGCCTTCATCCGAAGCTGCGGATCGAGTTTCTGCTCACCAACGAGCGCACGGCTTGGCTGGATGACGGTGTGGATGTCGCGATCGCCAGCGGTGATCTTCCTTCTTCCAGTCTCATCGCCCGGCGCATCGCCAGCAGCCGCTGGATCATCTGCGCCGCTCCCTCCTACCTCGCGGAGTATGGCGCCCCGTCCTCGCCGGCCGATCTTGACCGGCACGAGTGTCTGAACTTTTCCATGCCGACCAAATGGAACCTATGGTCGCTTGCGGAAGGCAGGACAAACGACCGCCGGAACCGCAGCTGCAGCATCGTGGCAAATCAAGGAGACATGCTGCTTGCCCTCGCCCGCGCCGGAGCCGGGATCGCGAGGCTAGCGGAGTTCCACATCAGCGAAGACCTGCGGGCAGGGCGGCTGGTGGCCTTGTTCCCTGAGTACCAGGACCGATCGGAGGAGCCGATCTATGTTCTCTATCAGAACAGGCGGCATCTGAGCCCACGCATCCGCGTTTTCCTCACCTTCCTTGAGGAGGCCTTTGCACGGCCGCCCTGGCGGACAGAGACGTAGACCCGCTCGCGCCCCAATCGCCAAGCACCCAAGCTCCCCGGGGTCGGACGTTTTCGACTGCTCGGGCCGCTCTGCAGGGTGCCCCTGTTTTCGGGACAACGCCCGCAGCCCTCATCATGGCATGTACTGGCCGCCATTCACCTCAATCGTCTGCCCGGTGACGTAGCCACTCATCTGTTCCGAGGCGAGATAGAGGAAGGCGCCGGCGCACTCCTCGGCTAAGCCAAGCCTGCCCATCGGGATCGTGGCCTGCATGGCCGTAAGCTGCTCAGGTGTCGAGAAGCGATCATGGAAGGGGGTCATGATCACGCCGGGCGAGACGGCATTGACCCGAATTCTGTCTTGGGTGAGCTCCTTCGCCCAGCCGCGGGTCGCGGTTGCCACGAAGCCTTTGGTCGCCGCGTAGAGGACCGATCCGGGGCCGCCGCCATGACGAGCCGCAATTGAGCTTAGATTGATGATCGAGCCTCCACCGCCTTGCGCCCGCATTTGCACAACGCCCTCACGCACCAAGCGCACGATTTGCTTCACATTGAGGTCGAGAAGAGCATCGAGGTACTCGTCCGTATAGTCGGCCACCGGTGTCCTCCGGATCAGCGCGCCTGCGTTGTTGATCAGCACGTCAAGACGGCCGAAAGCCTCTACGGTTCTGCGCACGATCTGAGCGGGCGCCTC